>JARFQX010000517.1 GCA_029287555.1 Rubripirellula sp.
AGGAACTTCCAAGATGACTGGCAAGCAACACGCGTCTGAACCCGCTTCCGCCGTCCCGCGGGGCCCGAATCTGAGTAGGGGGCTCGCTTCAGGAACGGGTCTCGGATCGCTGTCCCAGCCGGCATGTTGTCGTCGATCCCGTGAACAGATGATCCGAGCCGTGGCCCGCCCTGCAGTCTCGCCCCTCGTGGTCTGCTTGACCTTAGTGGTTTCGGTCCAGGCACAGTCGCCGGAAACCCCCATGACCCGATTGCAACCGATCGACGCTCCGAGTGCGGTCGACCGGTACGTGCGACCGCCCGGGAGTCATGGAAGGACCGATCCCGACTCGCCGGTTGTTACGGCACCGGTTGTTACGGCCCCGGCTGTTACGGCTCAGTGGGAATCAAACGCCGCGTCAGCGACCGAGGCCGCGTATACCGTGCGTGCCCAGTTTCAACTACCTGGCAACACGCCGCCTCCCGTTGCTCCGTCCGATGCGACCTTGATGCCGCCGCCATCACTCGGCACGACCCAACCGCCAACCACCGGCACGGTCCTTGGACCGACGACCCAACCGCCAACCACCGGCACCGTGTTGGGGCCAACCACGCAGACCGTGATGCCGCCGGGTCCGCCGTTCTCTGCTCCCGCGCCGGGTACCATGTCGCCAACGATGCCAGTTGCACCTCCGACAGCGCCGCCGCGCGGTTTGCCGATGGGGGCGGCAACCAGCGGTAGTGACCTCTCACCCATGGGGCAACCGCAGTTAAATGATCAGTTTGCGACAATCGATAATTGCAGCTGTGTTTCACCGCCGAGTGGTTACGTCGCAGCAACGGGGTGGAACCAATGCGCGCCGACGACGAGCTACGCTGTCACACCGACAACACCGCCCTACCTTGCACCGGCAGCGCCCCCGACCGTCCCCGCACCGGTGGCCGGCGCGCCCGTGATCCCAGACGCCTCAACGATGCCCAAAGGCTCGGGCGTTCCCCGACATTCCTTGATCAGCTTGGGACAGGATCGCAATCCCATCGTGGTCGGCCAAGGGATCATTGGACAGCCCGTTGCCTATGTTCCGGGCCAGCCGGTACGCAACTGGTTTCGCTGGCTGTTCCCTTAGTTCGGCAAGACTTTGCGATCAATCCCGCGACGGACGTGCCGATGCGACTGACCACCAGCTTGTTACCAACGCCGAATTCCCCTTCCGATAATGTCGATCGGAACATCAGGGCGGCGGAGGACAAAGCAATCGGCTGGCAATCCGAGGCAGTCGCAGCCATTGTGATCGATGTCTTGCGCGCGACATCGGTGATGACGACGGCACTGCACAACGGGGCCGTATCCGTGGTGACTTGTCGAGAAGTCGATGAGGCGCGGCGGCTTTCTGGCGCAATGCGACCGCCCCCGCTACTTTGTGGCGAGCGTGGTTGCAAGCCAATCGATGGTTTCGATCTCGGCAATTCTCCCGCTGAGTACACACGCGATCGTGTCCAAGATCGGACGCTCGTGCTAACCACGACCAACGGCACGCGAGCAATTGCCGCGGTCGAGCAGGTGGATCAGGTCTTGATCGGCAGCTTTTTGAACCTTTCCGCCGTGGTGGATCGACTGGGGGATTGTCGACACGTTCACTTGGTCTGCGCCGGAACCGAAGGTCAAATCACGTTGGAAGATGTGCTGCTTGCCGGAGCCCTCATTTGGCGCTGCCAAAGGGTCCATCACGGTGAACCCGACGATGATGATTCGGTGCTCGCTTTGCAGCTGTGGCGATCTTGGTTTCCCAAGGAGGTCGCCCAAAACTGCATGCCGTCGGTGGGGGATCTTGGTCGCCGCTTTCGTGAAACTCGGGGTGGGCGCAACCTGCTCCAGCTCGGATTTGAAGCCGATTTGGAACGATGCGCCCGGATCGATTCCATTTCCGTCGTGCCCCGGCGAATCGAAAAGTCGCCAGCGACGTTCGCCATCGAATCGCCGTAGTTGGCCGAGCGTGGGGCAGCACGTGGATATTTCGAGCCGGGCTTGATGGTCGAGCTGCGGTTTTGGTACTCGCAGTGGTTGCCCGGTTTCGGATGGACCCGTGAAATTGGCCGTAAACAACCACACCAACATCGAGTTTGATCCCCGAGGGCGGAGCGATACGTTGATCGCCGGCTTGCTGTGGATCAGTGCGCTCGTTGCGATTGCCAGCCTGGGCTACCTGTTTGCGCTTTGGTGGCAGACCAGCGTGCCCGACGAATTTGAGGTGCTGCGGATTGCCTCCCGGGAATTCGTGAGCGGAAACGTGATCGTTGCGGGAGAGTTGGCTGAAACGGTCGTCTTGGATGATTCGACCAAAGGGCAAGCTCTCGCGATCGATTCGAGCGATCTCGGTGCGGAGCCAAGGGATCGGCGCGGGAGCCGCGAAATCGAAGCGGCCCAGGAGCTGGCTGCAAAGCGCCGAAGATGGTCCGCACTGAGAGACTTTCTTGTTGGGGCCGGGCGTGCCGCGCGGGCTCGGGCCGAGCCCGATATGCGGCTTCGTCGAAGGATGTTGCACGAGGCGATCCCGTATCTCCAATCATCCGAACGTCTCGGTTTCCCCGACGGTCGGACGGCATACGGCTACCGTGTTCTTGGCGAATCTCTCTGTGCTGTGGGACGCTACGATGAGGCGATTGAATCGCTCCACCAAGCCATCGAAGAGGATTCCTCAGCGCGGCGTGAACTATTGCCCCTGCTGGCTCGATCGCAGCTCAACGCCATGGCACCGTTGACGGAGCAGTCGCTCAAGACCATCGAGAGTTTGCTCGCCGATCCAACCTTGATGCCGCAGCAGCGACGGTCGGCCGAACTGATCCGCCTGCGTGCCATGATCGCCCTGGGCATGTGGCAACGTGTCGACGAAACGATCCAACAAACCCTGCAAGCTAGTCGCCGTGCCGGATCGGAGCCGTCCAACGAACTGAGGCACCACCAGGACGAGTTGCGATTGCTGCAGTCGATCGCGGAGATCACCCGGGCGATCAACCGCTATGGTCCCTACGGCGGCTCCCTCGTCGATGGTGCGGTCAACCGCGAGTCGATTGCTGCACAGTTGCGTCCGGCGGTTGATCGGATGAATCGAATACAGCGCGAACCGTCACATGCCTTGGCAGCCGAGGCTCGATTGTGGACGGCCCGCGCCTTTCGCCTGCAAGGCTTGCTGGAACGTGCTTTGACCCAGTTGGCTTCCGTTCGGCAGCAGCGTCCGTTTGCCGCCGAGTCGATTGTTTCGGGTTTGGAGGAGATCGAGTTGTTTGCGCGACTCGGACGTGGTGTGGAAGTCCTGCAAACCACACGCTATTTGATGCGCGAGATGGGAGATGCGGGAGGTTTCGACGGCCGCCTGATGACCTTTGTCGAGTTCCAACGCAGGTTGCTCGGTGCGATCGAATTGCTTCGACAACAAGGCGACTTCGAAACCGCGATCGATATCGCGCGCAGCCTGCCACCAGTCTTCGATCTGGTCGAGGCGTTGAATCAGGAAGGCATCAGTCTTCGGGCGTGGGCAGCGGCGACGATCGCCGGGGGTACCAACGCCTCGGGGGACGTGAACCGCAACGCAGCATCCGCGGCCCGTGCGCGATACCGGGCCGCCGGCGATGCTTTTGCGCAGGCGGCAGCGTTGCAATTTGACACCGATGAGTACGTCGACACGCAATGGTCGGCGATCGAAGCCTATCAACAGGGGCGACACTTTGCTCGCAGCCTTCACTTGTTAAAACCCTACCTCCGCTACGAAGCCAGTGGCCGGTTGCCGCGCGGCTTGGTGGCGTACGGCCGTGCGCTGCTTGCGGAAGATGATCCCGATGCCGCGATCGAAGCGTTGACGACGTGCATCATCGAGTATCCCCGCGATCCGCTGCGCTATGATGCAAGGCTGCTCTCCGCTCTCGCCTACGCCGAAAAAGGCGATTTCGACAGCGCCAATCGCTTGCTCCAGGACAATCTGCAAGACGGGGAACTGACGCCACAAAGTCCCGCTTGGCGGGATTCTCTGCTGACCCTCGGCGAGCTGCTTTACGAGCGAGGCTATCGCAACCACCTCGTTGCCGAGCAATCCACTCGAGAGCAACGAATGCGACTGCTTCGTGAGAACCAACCGATCCTCGAGGAAGCAATCCGGCGGCTTGACGAGGCCGTGGAGCGATATTGGCCAATCCCGCGAGCGGAAGCGGCAGCCTACCTGTCGGCCCGGGCAAGCGTGATGGCTTCACTGTGGCCAAAACTGAGGTCGCAGTCGGACGAGATCCTCGAGGCAGCTCGTCGTACGCTCCGTCGGCAAGCGGACCAGAGATTGCAAGTTGCTTTGAACGGCTTCGCTCGACTGCATCGACATCTTATCGAGCGGGAAGAGGAGCAGCGGCTACGCGAAACCGAGCAATCGATCCTTCGCAACTCACTGTTGGCTGAAGCAGACGTGCTTCGCGATCTGCAACGGCTCGAAGATGCCGCATCGGCGTATCGTACGGTTGAATTGCGCTTCATGAATGAACCACCTGCGTTGGAGGCCATGCTCGGTCGCGCCTCGTGTGCCCGCGAGCTCGGTCACGACGACCAAGCCAAGAGATTGATTCGCCAGGCAAGCGTTATCCTGCAACGGATTCCCCGCGAGATGGACGGACAATTTGTCGAGACGACCCGCTACGATCGAAGCGGCTGGGAGCAACTCCTGGGATGGATGAATCAACGCGCTTCGGCCGGTGGTGTTTGAGGTACCCGAAATGAATGGACAAGAACTTTCCCAATTGATCGAGACTCGTTGGTCAATCCTGCAACAGTTGCTCGAGATTGGCGGTCGGCAGATGGAGGCGATTGAGGGGTGCCGGATGGGCGAACTGATGCGGTTGTTGTCTGACAAACAATCATCACTGACCCGTCTGGCAGCACTCGCCGACCAGATTCGCTCCGCAGCCAACGATGATCCAGAACAGAGAATCTGGGACGGTGAATCCCAGCGAATTCGCTGCCGAGAGCGGCAGGAGGAATGTGAACGCGTGCACCTTGAGCTGTTGGCAATCGAAGCGGCCTGTGAGACCGCGTTGCAACAGAGTCGTGCCAGCTTGCAACAGCGGCTCGACCGTGTCGGAGCGGGGCAATCGGCGGCCAATGGTTATGCCCGAGGCGATTCTCCGACGAGCCCTGGAGCCCGACTCGACTTGTCGAGCTCGTGAGTTCGGTCGGTCCGGGGGCGCAGGAACGAGGCGAGGTGCCGCGGCTGTTCGTCTCGCGGTTTTCGGGCAGTCTGGGGAAGCTGGGTCGCTGTGACTAGCCGGATTCTGCCGAATCCAAGTCAATTCGCCTTGCGTCACCGCAGCTGGCGCGTCTATGAGCGGAGACGTCGGTTTCTTCAACTCCGCAGCACCGAATGAATCGGGACGCATTATGACAAGTCATTGGATCGACCCCAGCTCCTGTCGTTCTTTAGCCGTTCTCGTCGAGTCGGTGGTCGCACCGCTATTGATTCAGCATGCTTCGCCGGTTTGCCTCGAACTGGACATCGACACCGCACTGGAAGTACCGGCGGACTCCGACAAGACTGTCGAGATGCTCCAAGCGTTGGTCCGCCAATCGCTTTCGGAGATGCCCGAAGGCGGCGATTTAACGGTAACGGCGTGCGAGACAGCATCGGGAATCGAGCTGGAATTGGCCGACACGGGTTGTGATGTGGACGAGCGCGAGAAACGCTTGCCAATGTCCGCGGCTGCGATCGGCGCGTCGCTGACCTGGCAGAACTGCCCACAAGGCGGCGGGGCGGTCACCATTAAGTTTCGTCCGCAGCAGCGCTCGGGGCGGGCTGCGGCCTAGGAACCGAGACTATCCACGACGCCCGCACGATTGCCTGATGTTTGAGATCTTCAGCACGACGACCATCCCCGCACTTGAGCAAACGCTGTCCTTTGCTCAGCGGCGTCACGAGTTGTTGGCGGGCAACGTAGCCAATCTGGATACGCCGGGTTATCGCGCCCGCGATCTTGATGTGGCCGATTTTCAGAACGCATTGGCGGAGTCGATTGACCGCGCCCGCGATCGATCGATCGAGACGCAACTACCCGTCACGAGAGACGATCTCTACTCGGGACCTCGAACTGCGACCGAGCAGGTTGTTTTTCACGATGGCAGCGATGTTTCACTTGAGCATCAAGTCACTGAATTGGCCAAGAACCAGCACCTACACTCGCTGGCGGTCGCCACCATGCGCAGCCAGTTCGAGTTGTTGCGGGCCGCCATTACAGAACGCGCGTGAGTTTGACGCGAACCCTTCAGTTCATGGAGTTTCGAGATGCTTCGAGCGCTTGACATCAGCACGTCGGCACTGGTCGCCCAGCGCACACGGCTCAACGCGGTTTCCGGCAACATTGCGAATATTTCTTCGTTGAAAGATGAGACCGGCGAGGCGAACCCCTATCGCGCCCGGGAAGTGGTCTTCCAAACCGATGAGTCCCTTTCGATCAGTGGAGCGTCGGGTGTGAAGGTGCAGGAGGTTTTGACTAGTGATGCCGAACCTCGCTATCGTTATCAGCCCGATCACCCACTGGCGATCAAGGAGGGCAAGTGGAAAGGTTACGTGGCCTATCCCAACATCGACTTGACGACCCAAATGGTTGACGCGCTTGAGTCGACGCGGGCCTACGAAGCCAACGTGGGCGTGATGGAGATCACCAAGAACTTGAGTCGCGAAACTCTGACGATCCTTGCCTGAAATGAACCGAGAACGGCTTGAGTCGCAGTCGACATTGCCATGAATCCAATCGTCGGAATTCATCCGCCGCAGCGCCCCGCTTCGCCCCTGGAGACGTTTGGCAACCCGTCCGGGCGAACTGGCCCAACCAGCGAGATTGACCAGTTTGCCAAGTTGCTGGGCCAGCAGGTCCGCGAGGTCAACGAGATGCAGACCGATGCCAACGACATGGTGCACTCGTTGCTGACCGGCGGCAACGTCAACGAGGCGGAGGTGCTGACCGCCGTCCAGAAAGCAGATCTCGCCTTCCGCATGTTGCTGCAAGTTCGTAACAAGTTGATCGAAGCGTATCGCGAAATCCAGCAGATCCAGGTATAGGCCGCTGGATCGAGTCAGCCCTGTCCAGATCGATCGCAAGTGAACAGCACGACGATCCGCCCCGTTTGAGTTAGACATGGACCTATTGAAGCAATCGACCGGCCAGGCTCGCGAGGCATTTGCGGCGATGCCGGTGCAATCTCGAGTGATCACGATCTTGTTGATTGTCTCGATCGTGATCGGGTTAGGCTTTTTGGTTCGCGGCAGCGAATCGTCGAAGACACATTTGCTCTTTGGCGGTCGCACATTCAAGGAACACGAACTGGACGCAATCGAGATGGCGTTCAGTCAGGCTGGATTAAAGCAATGGCAACGCGAAGGGAGACGCATCGAGGTTCCCGCCGATTCTCAGGCCGAGTACCTTGCAGCCCTGCAGGGATCGCTGACGTCGTTGCCAATTTCGCTTCGCAGTTACACCAAGGAGGCCATCGAATCGGCCAACATTTTCGAATCGGCCAAGCTGCTGGATTCCCGCGAGATGGTCGCCAAGGAACGAGACTTGGGAGACAAAATCGCCGCCTTTCCCGATGTGCAATGGGCGAGCGTCGAGTACTCCCAGGGCGAGCGGCTGGGTTTCTCGCGTTCTCGGCCGCAGTCGGCCAGCGTGATGGTGGCTCCCGAGGGCAACACGCCGCTTTCGCGGAGCCGGATCAAGGACATCGAAAACCTGATCCGCGGGTCCTACGCCGGCCTCCAGGCCGAGGACATTGTCGTGATCGATACCAACGCGACGTCTGGCACCGCTTCCACCGACGAAGATGATCCATTGCTCCGCAAGCAGCGGGAGGTGGAGGCCCGGGTCGAGCAAAAAGTTCGCAGCCTGCTCGTCGACTTCCCCGCCAAAGTTGCTGTTACCGCGGAAATCGACCCGACAATGGACGTGCAAAAGACGGTGCTTACCTATGACGCCGAGCCGACGAATCTCTCAAACAAATCGACTCGAATCGAAGTCACCCGAAATCAACAACCGGTTCGGGGCGTGCCTGGAACCGCCACCAACGCGATCGGGAACCGACCGGCAAGTCTCGATGAGGAAGAGACCCTCGCGACCTCGCGAACCAAGGAAGATGCCCGAGAAACCGTCGGTGTGGCGGGGCAGCAGTACGAGAACTCTCGAATGGCTTCCTTGCAGGTTCAGTCGATTCGAGTCTCCGTTGGATTGCCGACCAGCTACTACGAGAAGCTACATGTTCAGGAGTTTCTCAAGAAGAACCTCGACAAGACCGCCAATGATTCGCCGCCGATGACCGAGGAGGACTTGGAGAACATCCGCGGCAATACGAAGAAGGTCATTCAGTCAGCGATCAGCGTGCTGTTGCCCAACGTTGCCGCCGGAGCCGATCGTCTTCCCTTGGTAGAAGTCTGGGACTACACCGATCTTCCCGAACCTCTGCCCCAAGAGACGCAAACCGCCGAACTGATGCTAACGTGGCTGGCCGAATCCTGGCAGAGCCTCGCATTGATTGGCTTGGCGTTGGTCGCTTTGTTGGTGGCCCGTTCGGTCGCGAAAGCCGGAGGGGAACCCGCACCACCGGAGTTCACCGAAGGATTCGGCTTGGATATCCCCAAGCCGGTAAGCCAGATGGACCTGAACGAGGAGGAGCACGAGCAGATGACCATCACCGGTCAGTCGCTCAAGGATGAATTACTCCATCTCGTCGAGGGCAACCCGGAAGTCGCTGCCAACGTGATTCGCGGCTGGGTTGGCGAAGCGCTGTAACCGAGTTGGAAGCAATTCCCTCGCTTAAAGCGTTTCCCTCGCTCACGTCGGCTTGATTTCCTCTTTTCAGCTCAGGCTCCCTTCTTCTATAAGCAATCTCCCACGCCTCGACCGGCAAGCGACGACGTGGCACGGATTGCCCGGTCACCCGGCAAGCTGTGGTGTCAAGGATCAGGGTCGCGAAGGAGCGAAGCTCGATGGCAAGCAGATGGAACTCGGGATCGGAGCGAGAGGCGATGTTGCGCCGCGTCGCGATTGTCCTGAACAATCTGCCAGCTCCGGTCGCGTCCAAGCTGCTCGCTTCGATCGGTCCGGAAACGAAAGACGCCGTGCGCCGGACGATGTCGACGTTGTCCGATGTCGATCCTCTGGAAAAACAGCGGGCCATCCAAGCTTTTAAGGTTCTGTTGCAACGTGAGCCGTCGGTCGACAAAGGATTGAGAGACGAGCGTGTCTCGGCCGAAGGGGGCGACTCACTGCAATTGCAGTCCGAAACTCGCATCGTTAAGAATTCGCTCGCCAGCGTCCAAAACACCCCTTCGGTCGTTCCCAAGTCTGACGCGTCCGCCGCGCCGTCGTCCAGTTGTTCCTCTCCGCTTGAATTCCTCGGCAACGTCGACCGATCAACCCTCGCCAGGCTCTTGGCGGGCGAACATCCGCAAACGATTGCTTTGGTGCTAGCCTCGATCGCTCCCGATCAGGCTGCCGGCGTGTTGCCTCGACTGGATGCTCGTTTGCAGCAGGAAACGATGAGCCGCATCGGTCGCTTGGGAGAGATTCCGGAGACGGCCATCGCCGAAGTTGCCGAACACTTTCGCAGTCGCCTGGATCAACAAAACGCCAAAGATCGACCAACCCTCGGTCGCCGCGCCCTCGATGCCATCCTTGCGGCGATGCCAAGCGAAGAAGTGAGAGAAGTAAGACCGGCCGCAGATGGCCGTCATGAACGAACCGATCGCGAACCACCCTCAAGCGGCTTTCCTTCGACCGAAGATCCCGCCATCGATCTGACGAACCGTCTGAAGGTCGCCGCCGAGACGTGGCCGAGTGTCGAAGGGGCCGAAACCGAAATGGGCGATGCCTCCGAATTGTCGGCGGACACGCGTGAGCCCCGCCGCCAATCGGCTGCCGTTTCAAATTCCCCCGAAACGCTCGACGATCGAGTCGAATCAACGAGTTCGTTGGGCTTCGAATCGACCGACGCCATCCATCGTCATCTGACGGGACTTTCCCCCGCCGAGCTCTGTCAGGCCTTGGGCAAAGTTGCAACGCGTGACGCGCTGCTCGCTCTGTGTGGATTGCCGGTTGAGGTCGTCGAAGCTGCGTTGGCCGTCTTGCCGCGGGCCCAGGCGAAATCCGTGAGAAGCAAGATGAACTCACTCGGATCGCTCAATCTTCGCGAGATCGATATTGCGAAAGAGAAGGTGGCCGATGCTTCCCTCGATCCCCTCCCCTCCCCTTCCCTGCAAACGCCCGCGGCGGCTTGAACGAGTGTGATCGATGGCCAATGTGCTGAAGAAAGTAACCGATTCGAATCGGGATGCGGCGCATCGCGATCATGGTGGTCTCGCGGGATTCAACCTCAACGACCTCGCCGACGAAGGACGCACGCGTCTGGACGAATGCCGCAAGCAGGCCCGCGAACTGCTCGATCAGGCCCGCCAAGAGGCCGAAGCGATCCGCGCTGAGGCCAAGGAGAAGGGATACGAAGAGGGAATGCAAGAAGCCGCTGATGATTTAGACCGGCGTGTCATCGAGGAGGCAACGATTCGCGCGCGAGATGGCTTGCAGCTGCTTGAACAGGCAGTCGAACAGATGCGGAAGACGCATCAATCGTGGTTACAAGCGTACGCCGATTCGTTATCACGCATCGCGATCGCCGCGGCTGAACGAGTCGTGTTGAGCAAGCTGGAACAAGAACGTGATCTGCTCGTTCGCTGGGCTGAAGAAGCGCTGAGCAGTACGAGAACCGCAAACCAATTGATCGTTGCCGTCCATCCCGAGACGCTCGCCGAGCTGGGTGCTGCCTTCGACCGACTGCTCGCCGCTCCCGATCTTCCAGAACAAACGCACGTCGAACCCGATCAATCGGTCGATCGAAACGGGGTCGTGGTTCGTCAACGTGGCGGCGAGATTGACGCCGGTTTGACGGCCCAGCTTCGTCGCTTGGAGGAGTTGCTTTCGTGACACCAACACTTCCGGCCAAAGGCTGCCTGCAGCCACCGCCGCTTCCAGATTTGGAATCGACCGAGCGGATGATTCGGTCGTCCTCGCTGTACGAAGTTGGCGGACGTGTATCGGCGGTCGCCGGTGAATCGATTGAAATTGAAGGGATGACCGCGCCAATTGGTGCCATTTGCCGCGTTCGCTCGAGCGATGGGGTGACGACTCGTGGACGCGTGATCGGCTTTCACGGCGTGCGTCCCGTGTTGGCGCCGCTGGAAAGACTGGGCGGTTTGTCGGCCGGAGACCCCGTTCGGCTCATCGACTCCTCCTTGCGGCTCCGGGTGGGTGCATCACTTTGCGGACGCGTGATCGATGCGTTTGGCCAACCACTTGATGGTCAACCACTTCCCCATGACCTCATCACGGTCGATGCGGATCGCGATCCGCCCGAATCCTTGGATCGGCCGCCGATCGACACGCCGCTTGAAACCGGTGTGCAAGCGATCGACGGGCTACTGACCTGCGGCCAAGGACAACGCGTGGGAATCTTTGCCGGTTCGGGCGTTGGAAAAAGCACGCTGTTGGGAATGTTAGCGCGCGGCAGCAACGCGGATCGCATCGTTATTGGTCTGGTTGGTGAGCGGGGCCGCGAGGTCAAAGAGTTCCTGATCCACTGTTTGGGTGAAGCGGGATTCGCACGCAGTGTCGTCGTGGTGGCAACCAGTGATCGTCCCGCCGCACAGCGAGTCTCCGCGGCTTGGACCGCGACGGCGATCGCCGAAGCGTATCGCGATGAGGGACATCATGTGCTGCTACTGCTCGATTCGGTCACCCGCTTCGCGCTTGCCCAACGTGAACTCGGTTTGGCGGCCGGTGAACCTCCCACCACGCGAGGCTATCCACCGAGCGTCTTTAATTTGCTGCCCCGACTCGTCGAGCGTTCCGGACGCACCAACCGGGGTTCGATCAGCGCCTTCTACACGGTCCTTGTCGAGGGAGATGATAACAACGAGCCGATTGCCGACGCGCTCCGCGGACTTCTCGATGGGCACATCGTCCTCAGCCGCTCCTTGGCCGAAGAAGCGCATTGGCCACCGATCGATTTACTTCAATCACTGAGCCGCTTGCAGCCACAATTGGTCTCTCAAGAGGTTCATCACGCGGTCGCTCAGGCAAGACAACATCTCAGCGAGTACCGCCGGCACGCCGACTTGATATCGATCGGCGCCTATCGCGTTGGCACGGATCCTCGCGTCGATGCCGCGATTGCCATGCGCGATCCGCTGCGGCGGTTTCTGATGCAAGAAGCTAACCAGACCACCGGGCTGCAAGATTCGCAAGCGGAATTGATTCAACTGTTGCGTCGCCAAGCTGCCGACCAGAACAACCCTTCGGCCCACGCTGCCACGGCACCGCCGTCGGCAGTGACCGGAAATTGAGCACAAAGAAGGCATCATGGCTTTCCAGTATCGCTTTGCCACATTATTGCAGTTGCGGCGGCGCGAACGTGACGAGGCCGGGGCCGCGGTAGCTCAGGTTGACGAAGCGATTCGCCGCGTCGAATCGCAGGTGCAAGAGATTCAACGCCAGCGAGTGTTACTTCGCGAGGGCTATCACCAACGTCTGGCCGGGCGGATTTCAGTCGATGGATTGCTCGCACAGGGAAGGTACGACTTGCAACTCGAGTCCCAACTCCAGGACCTCCACAAGACTCGTGATGAACTGGTCCAAGAGCTTCAGCGCCGACAACATGCCTTGGTCACCGCGGAAGCCGAAGTGAAACGCTTCGAAAAATTGGAAGAGAAAGACCGCACGGCGTTTCGGACCGAGCAACTTCGACAGGAACAGGCGCTGAGCGACGACGCGACCTGTTGTCGTACCATCATCGATCGACAGCGATAAATCATGACTTCGAGATTGACCGCCGCCTTTGCCGCCTTCTGCGTGGCCACCGTGCTGACCCAAGTGATTCTAACCGGCTACTTTGCGGCTCGAGGATCGCTGAAGGCCGAGAACTTGAGCCGACTTCTCGCGCTGCTCAACGGCATCGATATCACGGGCACTAAATTGCAGCAGATGTTGCGGGCCAGTGAAGACCGCGAACAGCCCGATTTTGACGAGGTCTTGGAAGCTCGGCGACGCAAACGTTACGACATGGACCTGAGGCTTCGCAGTCAGCAAGAGTTTCGCGATGAGCTCAGCGGGATGCTAGCAGAACTGCGTGAAGAGCGCGATCGATTTGACAAACGGTTGGTTTCTTTTCGTCAGGAACTCGAACAGATACGCGAGGGGGCTCAACGGGAAGGATTGCACGACGTCCAACGCACGCTGCAGGCACTCGATCCGGTCCAGGCCAAGGAGCAGCTGCTAATCATGTACGAGGACGAAAGAATCGATGACGTCGTCACAATCATTCAAGCCATGTCGACGGATAAACGAAAAGACATCTTGGCCGAGTTTGTTTCGAAGGATGAAGCGGACAAGCTTGCCGAAATCCTTCGCCGTATCAGCGAGGGGATGCCGACTTCATCCTTGATTGACCGGGCCAGCGAAGGTCTCTGAAAGCAGCGTCCACTTTCACGCCGAGTTTCACGTGCGATGACGGACCCTCTTCTCTCGCTGGGTTGGTCGCAGCGGGGGGAAACGATGAGTACGGCTGAAGTGGATGCATCAGGAAGTCGCCGCGCGGCTCCCCCGTCCAAAACCATCGGCTTGCAAAACACCATCGGATCGCCAAGGCACGCCAACCCCAACGCGACGCGGCGGCTGCTCGCTCTCGACGATGGTCTGATTGATCTCTTCGCCGAAGTGATGTCGAGTTTGTCCGAGGCTTCCCGCCAAGTTGTTCACCGAACTTCGGAAGCGGTCCAACCCGAACCATCGCGGCGACGGCTCGACGATGATCAGGAAGATCAGATTGAGACGCACCCGAGCGACAATCCCGGTGTGTCAGCGAAAAGCCCGCCTGAAGCGAACGAGGCGCCTCTCCCTGGCTCAATGGTTCCAAACGATCAACACGCCGTCCCAGCGGTCGCAATCACACTTACGGCCCACGGCGGGGCGCAAGATTCCGCGAGCGAGCGTCGAGCCACCAAGCCAAGTGGTCATGTTGTCGACCAGGCGACGCAAGCCCGGTCGGCCGATGCCAGGCCGACTCAGGCACAACAGGCATCCGATCCCCAACGCTCTTTCAACAGAGATCCCAGCGAGACAGCTGGCAGCGTTATTCGCGACGGCCACGACGTCGAGGATTCGCCATTCGCCGAGACCGATCGGCTTCCATCACAGCGGCAGAAACGTCAAATTCAACGGCACGCAAACCTGCGCCAAGAAGGTTTGATCGATGCACAGT
>JARFQX010000643.1 GCA_029287555.1 Rubripirellula sp.
AGAGACCAACGTCGGCCTCGCAAAGAAGACTACGAGTGTCTTGTGACGTTAGCGTGACCTCCTTCCAGGCTGGCCAGTCATGTCGCCAGATAACGCAGAACCAGGCTGTTGAGAACAGCGATTTACTCGCGGGCACTGGCCCGAAGGAACGTTCGCAGGCTCAGTCTCCTCGAGCCATAGCTGCATTGAGCGGCAGGGCTCCGGAAGCTCATGTCGAACACGGCACGGTACAGAATCCGGTACAGAATCCATGGATATCGGTACGGAATCCTGTAGAATTTGGACACTGTTGCAAACCTGACGGAATGCCAACGTCAGCGTAAGTGTCGATGAGACAAGCATTTCCGCGCATTGCGCCCGTGGCACAATTGGATAGCGCGTCGGCCTCCGGAGCCGAAGGTTACAGGTTCGAATCCTGTCGGGGACGCTTCCAAAAAAAGTGTTTGGCGGTTTCTTACCTGAAAAGAACCCCACCAGAAACCCTAGAAGGGTTTCGGTACTCTAATGGGATGAAGAAACGCCAATGGCCGGGACTGCAATCCCGACCATCGGCTAACCATGCTCGATAGTGGAGTACCAAGTATGACTGCTGCTCAGTCTACCGCTCGCCCCAAGAAGCCTGAAGGGTCACCGCTCTACCCGCATCCCGGCGGACAGTGGGTCAAGAAAGTTACCTGCCCTAAGAGTGGCAAGCGTAAGACGATCTACTGCGGACCCTGGAACGATCACGCTGGAGCCTGGAACGATCACGCTGGAGCCTTGCGTTATTGGCTCAGTGTGAAGGATGAGATTGCCGCCGGGATTTTCCCCACCGACCAAGATGCTTTGACAGTCGGCAATCTTTGTGGGCTTTGTCATCTGGGAACCGGATGGGTGTCGCATCGTTTTCAATGAAAAGCGACTTTTCACCAGTTCAACAAGAGTAGAGTTGAGCAGAGGCGAAAAAGTGTCGTTCTTCGGCGGGCAACTTCTTTGGGACGACTTCGATGGTGATGGTGACCAAGACGTTGCCGTGGTGCGGTACGGGTGGGACGATTCGGCTCCCCCCGACCACATTTGGCTACAGCAAGACAGATGGAAATTTCGCGTCTCACAAGTAATACGTGGCAACGAACAGTGGGGTTCCGATGCTGCAAAAGCCGACTTTGATCAGGACGGCGACGTGGATCTTTTTATTGGGCAATGTGGGGGCGATAACAAACTCTGGTTCAATGACGGAAAAGGGAAGTTTTTAGAGAACATCGAGCTAGGGAGCGGGTCTCACGCAGTGGCCGTCGGCGACGTTGATAGTGATGGTGATGTGGACATCTTTGTCGTCGGATGTGCACCCCCCACAGTTTGGATCAATGGATTGGTGAAGCCGGCTAAAGACACGGTCCCTTAACAACAAAGTTGCCTCGTCGGCGTCGTGCTGTCGGCCATTGGCGGGGCTGCACTTATGAGCAACCTCGAGCACGACTGCAGAACTTCGGATTGACGATCTGCATCCGCTTCGATTCTGAACGGCTGGAATCACCGCGACGATAATGATCGCCCAGCTTGGACTGCAGGCGAAGAAGGCGTCAGCTCGAAGGTGGGGCAAGCTCCCGGCCAACGCTTTCTCGCAAGCCGACCAGGGCATTCGACGACTTGCGTGTTCATCCGTTTAGAAGCTTCTTGTTGATGGCGAACTCACTCGCCTTTGCGTGTCAGCTTGCAGTTCAACGAAAACTCTTGTCCTTGAGAGTTCTTGCCCATGATCGTCCATTCCCAGTGGTTTTTGTCGATCACTTTCCCAACGAAATTTCCGGTATACGCCTCACCTTCATACGAGCCTCGAATTGGGCCTTCACCACCATTGGCTGAAATCTTTTTGTACTCCAGCTGCCAGAAATCTCCCTTCGAGTTGTACCCGTTGACCTGTGCTGTCTTGGTGTCCGGTTGCCAACCACCGATCTCAATACCGACCGTATCGCCTTGCTGGGCCCGGCCAATGGAGGCGTTGCCTTTCGCTGCGTTTCTCCAAACGACGGTTGATTTCACGATTTCAGATCCGTCGTCGATTTCGGAGTTCCATTCCCCTTTTAGGTAGTTGTACCAACCTTTTGCGGACTCCCGGTCCTCTGCTTGCACCGCGACGGTTGATCCAATGACCAGCCACATCAATAAGGCCTTGATAGATGTCGACATGGGCTCTCGTTCCCTGGTGAGTGAGTGAACTTGAAGATTTGCTCGGGCTCTCTTGCCGACCAACAAGCGTCAAGATGCCCGCAGAAATGCCACGGTTGGCGGCTGGCCGATTGTACTATTCCGGAGTGCACCGATGGTCATCGTATCGTGTCAGCTACGTACGAATTTAGGAATTCATACGAATTCGATTTCCCCGTTCGGTGGCTTTATAATTCGAACTTCATTTTTGTGTCAGGTGCACAACTTGAGGCGAAGCGATGTCGTTATCCCCGTCCACTCGCATCGATCGACGGCTTTTCTTGCAGTCCACCGCCGCCGGTATCGGCACTTCGTTGTGCGGTGCAACAGTTGCCGCAGCTCCTACGGAAGAGGAAGAGATTTTCTTTCGCAGTGCTCGCAAACTGCGGGACATGTTGAAGGCAAAGGAAGTTTCTCCACTGGAAGTGATCAAGTCGCACATTGAACGCATCGACATCGTGGAGCCCCACATCAACGCGGTTAATTTCTTCCCGAGAAAGCTAGCGATCGAGGAAGCCGAGGTAGCAGAGCGGCTTATTCAATCCGGAAAGGCTGATTGGAATTCCAAACCGCTACACGGCGTTCCCGTCTCGATCAAAGACATGTACGCAGTGGCCGAGATGCCGACGACCGCCGGAGCTCGCTTTCGGGCAAAGAATGTCTCGAAAGAAGATGCAACGGCGGTGCGGAAGCTGCGGCAAGCCGGAGCAATCGTTATTGCGATAACGAATACACCGTTGAATCATGCTGCCTTTGAAACGTCAAACAAATTGCATGGTCGCACGAACAATCCGTATGACTTGGAACGGACTCCCGGTGGCAGCAGTGGAGGCGAGGCCGCCTTGATAGCAGCCGGCGGATCTCCTTGGGGCTTAGGCGGCGACAGCGGCGGCGGCATTCGTGTCCCGGCACATTTCTGCGGCGTTGCAGGGCTCGTGCCTTCGTGGGGGGCGAGTTTCTACCGCCGGAAATGTGTGGAAGCGCCGCATCAGTTCTGCTGACGAGAACCACCGACGCCACTCAACCGGAGTGCCCTGCGAATGCCGGCGGTGTCCAAGACCGACGGCAGTTCGCTGCTAACGCAACTCCATTAGGATGGTCCAACCGACGCGTCTTGAGAGCCACTGTGCGCGAACGCAGTATGGCAGTCCAATTGCCATTAATCTGGGGAAGGTGAAAGCCCAATAGGCACAGGTTGTTGGGTGATTTGCGGCTCGTCATCGCGTGGGAAAGTCCGTGTCGTCGCTGTCTCCAACCAGCACCCGCGGAAAACGCTACGATTGACGAAGCGATCGGCGACAAGCCGACACCTGGTCACCGCACGATGGTAAATTTGGACATCGTGCGACAGCCGCGGTAAGCGATTTTGATCCCTCCGATAGAACGAATTAGCCTGACTTTATGGAACACGAGAATGGTCCGCCGGGACTTTCAGTCGGAGATACGGTCGCTGGGCACTATGTTTTGGTCGAACTACTCGGTCGGGGCGGAATGGGTAGCGTCTACCTGGCTACGGATAATCTGCTTCGCCGTAAGGTCGCGTTGAAATTCATTTCGCCGCAGCTTGCTGTCGACGACCGAGCTCGCAGCCGATTTCTCAGTGAGGCTCGAGCGGCATCCGCTTTGAATCACCCCAATGTCTGTGTGATCTACGAGGTCGGCGAGACGGAGCAGGGTTGGCCGTTTCTGGCAATGGAATGCATCGAGGGAGAGAGTCTTGATCAGCGAATCAATCGCGGCTCGATTCCGATCCGCGAATTCGTTACCATTGCCATCGAGTTGGTCGATGCGTTAGACGCTGCACATGCGGAAGGAATCATTCACCGGGATATCAAGCCGGCAAACATTCGGCTGTCCAAACGAGGCCAACTGAAGGTCCTCGACTTTGGCCTGGCCAAGCGGCTGCTCGATGATAGCGATGATGCTTTGCCTGACAC
>JARFQX010000813.1 GCA_029287555.1 Rubripirellula sp.
GCGTTTCCCATGCTGACATCGACCGGAATCTTGGTGGACGTGTCGGTGAAGTAGCGAGCATTGGCACCGATCCGCTGCATCAGGCGAACACCATCGAGCCAGCCCCGTTCGATTGCATCCTGGTATTCACGGGGGACGCCATGGGGCAGCGCGCCAGTTTCCCAATCCGCCTCGCCCAAGATCCGCTCCATCTCCTCAATCGCTTCGTCGTCGAACCCCGCCGCGCACACCGACTGGTAACACTTTTGGTGTACCATCAACTCGAAGGCTTTTGAAACGCTGCCGCTCTTTGTCGGATCGGCAATCCCGAGACTGCGAAAGTAAGCCGGCGAGGTCAAATCATCCCAGCTCGATGGAGGCGACTTCAAACCAAGGTCGGCAATTCGGTCGAAGTTGTAGCAAATCCCAAACGTACTCACGGCGCAACCAAACAAAGTGTCGGTCCGCCAGGTCGCTCCGGCAATCTCGCGCGGGACCAGGTCCACCTTTGTGTTGTCGGCCTTCCATCGTTCCGTCGGCGCTTCGCCCGCTGGCCAAGGGGCAACGGTCAAGCCTTGGCGGTAAGCCTTGGTGTGATCGTACGCGCCTCCGCCGAACAGCAGATCGATCTTGGATGTAAACGCTCGGGGGTCGTCCTGGTGACGAAAGGCGTGATAGATCTCTCGCAGCTGTTCCCAATTCGATCGCTCCTGCTCAACGCGCGCTCGATACGCTTGATCACTCTCGCCATCTCGTCGCTGCACATCAGGTGGATTCTCGGTATCGAAGCTTGTTTGTACGACCAACGAGCTGGCGGCCGCCGGCCATGGTCTGCCCTGACCGGTGTACCACGCACGAAAGGCGTTCACGTATTCCGCCGTCAGGTATCTGGCGATCTCGGAAGTGCCACCGATCTCGCGCCACTCGATCCTGACGGGCTGGCCGAACCGCTCTTGGTGCCAACGGGAAAACCCCCGAGCAAATTCGTAGCGAATCGCCTCGTTGTGTGGGGTGATGATGACGAGCGTTGGATCCTCCGAATCCCACCGCGCCGTCGCCGCCCGCTGCTGGAAGACGAACGGCAGGGCAATCACGATCGCAGCAAGCGATAGAATCAAACCGTTGCGAAACATGGGTGAAGGGTGAAGGGTGAAGGGTGAAGGGTGAAGGGTGAAGGGTGAAGGGTGAAGCAACGGCTTTACGTTTCTAGGACGATCGCGTCCTCGGAATCGAACCAGAGCTTGACGCGGCGCACCTGATCATCTCGCACGACGATTTCCGGGTTGAGGTCAAGCACTTTCAGGTTGGTCTCGCCCACCGTCACTTGGTGCTGGGCAGTTTCACCGAGGTAAACGGAGTCGTGAACGTCGCCATCGAGGCAATTCGCGACCTCAGCCGGTGCATTTTCTCCCAGTCCAATTCCTTCGGGCCGTACCGAAACCGTCACCTTGGCACCGCGATCCGGTTGTCGATCGTTAGCAGACACACCGCGCAGTTCACCCAAATTGGTCGTCACTCGAATTATCCCATTTTCCGCGCCGGCGACTGTTCCCTCGACGAAATTTGTTTCACCAATGAAGTTCGCAACAAATCGATTCTCGGGGCGGCGATACACGTCGCGCGGCGGACCGCATTGCTGTAGCACACCGGCGTGCATGACGGCCAATCGGTCGGCAATCGACAACGCTTCCTTCTGGTCGTGCGTGACGTAAACGGCGGTCAGTCCCGCATCTTTGCAGATGCGCCGGATCTCGCTCCGCATTTCCAACCGTAACTTTGCATCGAGGTTCGACAGTGGTTCATCCAGAAGCAAACACTGCGGATGAATCACCATCGCCCGCGCCAGGGCGATTCGTTGCTGCTGGCCGCCCGAGAGTTGATTCGGTTTGTAATCGGCGCGGTCGGTCATCTGCACCATTTCGAGCGATTCATCGACGCGTTTGCGAATCTCCGAGCGGGAGACTTTGCGCATCTGCAGACCGAAAGCGACGTTATCGCGAACCGTCATGTGCGGCCAAAGTGCGTAACTTTGAAAGACCATTCCGGTATCGCGTTGATCCGGCGGAAGGTGGGTCACATCGCGATCGCCAATTCGGATCGCCCCCTCTTCGGGAACATAGAAACCCGCCAGACAACGCAACAGTGTGGTCTTGCCGCAACCACTTGGTCCGAGCAAAAAGAAGAGCTCACCCGCTTGAATCGTCAAACTGATTCGATCCACCACCGTCAAGTCGCCGAAACGTTTGGTCACGTTCTCGAGATGAATTTCAACCGGCATGCCGAAGTCCGATCCAAGGAGAACGATGGCTGCAGAGCAGTCAAAAACGGTGCGACCCCAAGGCGGTCCGACCCAACGCCCGCCCGCCGCGGTGATTGTCTTCGAAGACGAAAGTCTGCACATGATAGCGACTTGGTCAACGCGGCTGCAAACCTCGCTTCTTGCTCCAGGGCGATTCCGATCGTTCGACGAAATGGAACGCGGGCGACCCATTCAGTCCGATTGAGAAAGCGGTATAGTTGAGCCGTTTGGGGAGCCCACCAGAAACTCCTGGGCATCTCTGTCATCGATTGCGAAGGTGCCTCCGCGGGATTCCATGTCGTTCGTGTTAATTGTCGGATCCGAGAAGGCATTGACCCGCGGGTTGGAGTGGTGCGAACCGCTTTGCCTGCAGCGCGGGATGTCTCTTCACATCGTGGTGCCCGGGAGTGATCGCAAAGCACTCGCCGAGCTGGCCCGGCTTCGAGTGTCCGAGCGTCTGGCAAAGGATCGAGAAAAGATCCACATTGACCTGGTCGATGACAACGCCAGCGCCGTGCTCGGCCATGCCAGAAAATCCGGCTGCAAGGCGATGTTGATCATCTACCGTGAGGATGATGCGAAGCTGCAAAGGCACTTCTTTGAAGAGTCGAGGATTCCTTCGATGTGGTTGCGAGGGAGCGGACCGCCCCCGAAGTCGCCCGAGGAGGTCTGGTCCGTCTTTCGCCCATTCGGCCGCATGGGGACAGCCGCCTGCAACACGTTGCTCGGATTCTCTCCGGGCTCTCTGCTTTGCGAAGACCCTGACCTCGAGTCGGACGATCTCGCGACCGTGGCCAGAGAATCAATCGAATCGGAACTAGCCAGCGAGCTCGAAGCGCTGCTGGTCGTTGACATTGAGCATGTGGCGCCGCAGGACCGCCTTTACGGGGCGGGAAGGTCATTGCTGGAGGAGCCGCCGGCGCAGTCGATCGCTCTGCTGCATCCGGGTGACACCTTCTTGGAGGCGATCGGAGTCAGGATCCGGCACTGGGCCGAGCGGGTGGCGCCTCCGATGGATCGCGATCAGCGGATCGAGCTAGCTCAAGACCTGCAACTTGGTTCGCAACCCAATTTGGAATTCTTGGGGCTGATGTCCGCGGCCTCGATGTTGGCCTCGTTTGGGCTGCTGCAGAACTCCGCAGCGGTGATCATCGGCGCCATGTTGATCGCCCCGCTGATGACGCCGATTCTCGGCGCCGGTCTAGCGCTGACGCAGGGAAACCGCCCCCTGTTCCAATCCGCGTTGTGGACGATTCTCTCGGGCTTTCTCGGCGCGTTGGTCGCCAGTGTACTCTTCGGATGGCTTTACCTGGCATTTCACGATCCAATTGTTACCAGTGAAATGTGGTCCCGTTGTCGGCCTTCGCCGCTCGACATCTGTGTCGGACTCGTTGGCGGGCTCGCCGCATCTTACGCCCGGACCCGACACCACTTGTCGTCCGCGCTGGCCGGTGCCGCAATCGCTGCAGCACTCGTTCCACCGATCGCCACAGCGGGCCTGCAGCTCGCTTTTTGGCAGTGGGGGCCATCCGATCGCGGCTTTCCAATCACCGGACCTCTGCTGTTGGTCGCCGTCAACGTGTTGACCATCATGATCGGTTCTTCATTCATTCTCTGGTCCCGAGGCATGCGGGTGGATCGATCGCCATCGGCGAAAGACCGTTGGGTGCTGCGGATGTTGGCGATGCTGACGTTGTTGGTGCTGCTCATCCTGGTTTGGACCTTTCACCCCTTCTCCGATGAATGAGCCGGACGACAGCAACGCACCACGGAGCGGGCCCAGGACAGTGACAAGTTCTGCTACGCTGTTTCGGATAGCTGATTCATGGTCAGCCTTACTGCGCGTCAAAAGGCACTTGACTTGCTTGCCCTGACGCGACGACCTTTTCGATTTTGGGGGGTTACCACAGATGAATTGGATCCGGGTCTCGCTGCTTTTTCTGTTCGCTCCACTGCCCGCGTTGGCCGCAGACGAACGTCCCAACGTGCTTTGGATCGTGGTTGATGACATGTCAGCCAACTTCTCCTGTTATGGCGAGACGTTGATCAAGACCCCACACGTTGACCGCCTGGCAGCCGAGGGAACCCAGTTTACTAACGCCTTCATCACGGCGCCAGTCTGTTCGCCGTGTCGATCCGCTTTCATCACGGGCATGTACCAAACCAGCATCGGCGCGCACCAGCATCGTAGCGGACGAGGTGAGTTGAAGATCCATCTTCCCGACGGGGTCGTCCCTGTACCCGAGTTGTTCCAGCAGGCCGGCTACTACACTTGCATCGGCAATGGGCTCCCGGGCCAGCCGTCGCGGCGCAAAGGAAAGCCCCGACTCGGCAAGACTGATTACAACTTCCAGTGGGATGAATCGATGTACGATTCGAGCGACTGGGCCGGTCGAGCGTCCGGGCAACCATTCTTCATGCAAGTTCAATTGCCCGGCGGAAAATTGCGCGGCGGTCGCGACGAGAAAGCTCAATCGCTAACGCAACGGGCCAAAGAAGAGTTTGGCTCCGCGGTTGATCCGCAAGCGGTGACGCTGCCACCGTACTATCCGCGAGACCCGGTGTTGCTGCGTGATTGGGCAGCCTACCTCGACTCGGTGCGATTCACCGATCGTCACATCGGCGAAGTCATCGCGAGACTGGAAAGCGAAGGCATCCTCGACCAAACGTTGATCATCTTCCTCACCGACCACGGCATCAGCCATGCTCGCGGCAAGCAGTTTCTCTACAATGAAGGGACACACATTCCGTTCGTCGTACGCGGACCGGGAATTCCCGAAGACGCGGTGCGCGAGGATCTGATCGAACACATCGACATGGCTGCGATCTCCCTCGCCGCTGCCGGGATTGCAGTTCCGGAAACGATGCAAGCGAAGGATGTGTTCGCCAAGGATTATCAACCTCGCGATGCCGTCTTTGCCGCACGGGATCGGTGTGACGAAACGGTCGAGCGAATTCGAAGCGTGCGTACCGAGCGATTTCTTTACATTCGAAACTTCTACCCGCAACGTCCGCTGCTGCAGCCCAACGCCTACAAGGATGCGAAGTCAATCTTGATCGCGCTGCGCTCACTCCACGAAGCCGGCGAACTTGACACCGTTAGTGAGCAACTACTTTTCAGCCCAACGCGGCCTGCCGAAGAACTTTACCAGTGGACGACCGATCCCTGGCAACTCAACAACTTGGCTGAAAAGCCCGAATACCAGGCAACGCTCAAGCAAATTCGCGACCGACTCGACCGCTGGATGGTCGAAACCAACGACCACGGGGCCGAATCCGAAGCGATGTACGACAGCGACATGGCGGTTTACCTGCAAAAGGGCAACCCTGCCGTTCCGAAGAACATCAAATTGATGAAGCGGTGGGCCGCCGAAGGAAAGTAGCGGACCAGTGGCTTCAACGAGTACGGTAGCGGTACGATCTCCGCCGTGCTCGTACTCGTGCTCGTGCTCAGCGAAGCAGTACGGGCACGGGCTAAGAGCTAAGAGAGGGTGTCCGGGAATTGCGAAGCGGGAGATACTGGCAATTCGACGTGTAGGCCGGCATCAAGGAGCGCAGCGACGCCGATCCGGCAAAGGTTATTGCTCGGCGTCGAATCGTTATTCGGTGCCGGATCGGCGCTTCGCTTGATTCGGCCTACTTCGAATTCCCGGACACCCTCAGCTAAGAGCTAAGAGAGCATGGTTACTGATTGAAAGGGATGGGAGGAGATTCATGAGGATCACGGAAATCCGCGTCTATCAAGTGGACCTTCCGCTGCGTGAAGGACGATACAGTTGGTCGGAAGGCAAGAGCGTCGATGTGTTTGATTCCACGATTGTGGAAATCAAGACCGACGCGGAGATTACCGGTTACGGCGAAGTCTGCCCGCTCGGTCCGGTTTACCTTCCTGCCTACGCGCGGGGGGTGCGCACTGGCATCGGAGAAGTGGCTCCCGCGCTGGTCGGCGATGACCCGCGACATTTGCTTGTCATCAATGACAAAATGGATCGCCTTTTGAAGGGTCATCCGTACGTCAAGTCCGCGATCGATCTGGCGTGTTGGGACATTCTTGGCAAAGCAACGGGTTTACCCGCTTGCGAATTGATGGGCGGTCGGTACGACGAAGCGATCACACTCTACCGCGCAATTTCACAGCGCCCCGCTGACGAAATGGCGGACAATGTGGCCGAGTATCGAGCCGATGGTTACCGGCGTTTTCAATTGAAGGTGGGTGGCGATCCCAATGACGACATCGAGCGCATTCGGGCCGTCGCAGCGGTTCTTGAACCGGGCGACAAGCTCGTGGCCGATGCGAACACCGGTTGGCTGATGCACGAAGCGATGCGGGTCGTGGGCGCTGTCAAGGACCTTGACGTTTACATCGAGCAACCGTGCACATCGTATGA
>JARFQX010000510.1 GCA_029287555.1 Rubripirellula sp.
AAGGATGTCGAGGCACTTCCTCATCCTGAACCATGCACCCTCGTTCCCTTCGTACCTCGGCAACTCCCGTGCTCGGAAGTCGGCGACGACATGACGGATCGTGATTGACTCATCGGCTAACCGCTCGACCGTCTCGGCTGGCTTGCTATCTGGAATCGACATTCGATTAGCGATGTACTCACCGACCAGCTTGTGATACTTGGCCCACGACTCGGGTGATCCATGCTTGCCCAGATAGAAGGTCTTGCCGTCGAGCTCGACCCTGGCTTGTCCGCTGACGTGAGATCGGTACGCGGGCTGTAAAGACTTCGTGCGAGGCATCGCATCTCCTTTCTCGGGTAGTGCATACCCGAAAACGTTTCGAATGCGTCGCACGACCAAAATGGTCGGTAATGGCGTAAGCCAATATCAGACAAGAACTTAGTGAACAGTGGAGCTGAGGAGATTCGAACTCCCGACCTCTGCATTGCGAACGCAGCGCTCTCCCAGCTGAGCTACAGCCCCTGTTTGGATGCATCGATTCGCCATCCGGCCTGATCATGCTATCAACGGGATGGATGCCGCCGCAAGTAGGCTCCTGCGACCCGCAACGATTCAAGTTCCAGCCACTGGTGTTTTCTGCAACTCGGCTCGCTTACCGCTGCCGAGATCGTGGTCGAGTGAATCGGCCGCGATCCATCCGCTCATCAGCACCATCGGCATCCCCGGGCCGGGGTGCGCCGCGCCGCCAGCCAGGTAAAGACCCTTCAAGTCCTTTCGACGGTTCGCCGGTTTGAAAGCGCCAGTGAACTTGCCGTGACTGGCCAAGCCATAGATCGCTCCGTCCAAAACTCGGTAGCGATTGTGGATCCCTTCGGGCGTTAACGATGCCTCGTAGCGAATCGAATCTCGCAGTCCCTCCATGCCGGCGGTTCGCTCGAGCTTGTCCAGAATCACCTCACGGTACCCGGGCAACATCTCTTTCCAATCATGGTGCGGTCGAAGGTAGGGCGTGTGCACCAAGATATAAAGTGACTCGCAGCCTTCCGGTGCCACTTCCGGTTCACTGATTGCCGGGGCGCAGACGTACGCACTTGGATCGGGCGCGGGATCACCCTTGCGATAGATCCAGTCGAACTCCTCTTCCGGATCGCGCGAAAAGACAAAGTTGTGGTGCAGCAATTGTTCGTAGCGTCGATCCAAGCCCAAATACAGCACCACTCCACTGCAAGCCGGTTCGTGACGGTTTCGCTTCATGAACGTCTTGGACTGGCTCGTATCGCGAAGCAATTCACGATAAGTCCGGATCGAATCGCAGTTGCTGACCACGGCGTCACATTCCATCTCGTTGCCATCGGCGGTTACCACGCCGCGAACCCGGTCGCCGGCAGTGGTGATCTGCATCACATCGGTACCGACTCGTATGTCGACACCAAGCTCGCCGGCCAGCTTGCCCAAGGCTTCGGGAACGGCGCGGGTTCCGCCGACCGGATACCAAATGCCTTCCTTGGTCTGCATGTGGGCGATTCCACAGAGCACAGCCGGTGACGCGTAGGGGGACGATCCGACGTATTGCGTGAAGTGATCCATCATTTGTGCCACGCGGTGGTCGGCAACGTAAGAGCGAACCACGGAGGCAACACTGCGTCCCATCTTTAGAGACAACACGTCTCGGAGAACCGCCGCCGAGAACGCACCGCCCACCTCCATCGTGTCGGACAGCCCGCCAACCGAACGCCAGAAGAAGAATCGATCGGAAACATTGTGCAATTGGCGACTTAAGCCGAGAAATCGCTCGTAGCCTTCGCCCGCGTTCTTCTTCGACGAGAACTCTTCGATATTGCGCCGCATCGCCTCCACGTCGGCGACCAGATCAAGCACGGTGTTATCGCTACCATCCTGGCGGTCACCTTCGTAAAAACATCGCCACTGCGGGTCGAGTGGCAGCAACTCAAGATAGTCTTCGAGATTCCGATCCGCCTCGGCAAAAACGCGCCGCAGAACACTGGGAAGCGTCAAAATGGTCGGCCCCATGTCGAAACGGTAACCTTCGGCCGAGTGAACCGCGGCTTTGCCACCGATCCAATCATTCTTCTCCAACAGCGTCACCTGGTGTCCCCGAGCAGCCAGGACACAAGCCGACGAAAGGCCCGCCAATCCACCGCCAACGACCACCACGCGAAGGGGTCGAGAATCCGTTGCAATCATATTTCCATCAGCATTTGGTGAGGTGAAAAGTAGCCGTCGATCAAGCGGCGTCTTGACGTTGCGACTCGTCCCCGTCGCCAGATCGACCTGCTGCCATGAGTTGTCTCAGCCCGGACCAACGTCGCGAGAAGGACCGAGCGTGTAGTAGTTGTAGTAAGCCGAGCAAGCTTTGTGCATCCGACATCCGCCGAGGCATCAGGTGGGGCATCAATCCGCCGCACCGCACCGCCGTAACGACCGGAACGGTCATTGCCAGCAAGCCCTCGGCTCCCCGCGTGACGCCGAAACCACTGTTACCGCGTCCGCCAAAGGGAACTCGGGGGTCGGCAGTCGGCACGATCAGATCATTGATCGCGATCGATCCCACGTGCAACCGCCCAGCCAGGTCCGCCGCCTCGCGCCGTGGGCCGAACACGCTGGCGGCCAAACGATAGGGACAATCATTGACGATCCCCGCCGCGTGTTCGATCTCGTCGACCCGGATGACCGAGAGGACCGGAGCAAACAGATCCGCCGAGGCTATCGGATCGTCCGACTTGACTCCGTCGAGCAGCAGCGGAGCCATCATGCCTTCCTCCTGAAGACGTTCGGAAGAGAACTGGCCGAGGCAATCGACCGCCCCATTGGCGAGGGCCTGCTCGATTGCTTGCCCGACACCGGCTCTGGCGGCCGGATGAATCTGCACGGGAGACTCGTTTTCCAACTGCTCGCGAAGCTTGGCCACCAGCGCATCGGCCGAGTTCGTTTCGACCACGAGGCGACGGGGTCCGATGCAGGTTGCTCCGCTGTTGAGTGTCAATCCGAACGCGATCGCCCCCGAAGCCCGGTCAAGATCGGCTCCCGGCATGATCACGACCGCGTCACACCCACTGAGTTCCATGATGGCGGGAGTGATCTTGTCAGCTGCCCGGCTGAGCACCTTGCGACCCGTTCCGGCCGAGCCGGTCAGCACAATCAAGTCGACACCGGCGTCAATTGCCCCGGTTGCCGCCTCGGTGGAAGAGTCGAGCAATCGCAGCTGCTGCTCCGGCACGCCGGCGCGATGAAACGTGTCGACCACTCGCTCACTGATCGCCTCACAACCGACCGCCGGCTTGAACTTGACGGCGTTGCCCGCCGCCAGCGCCTGGGCAATTTGGACACCGGCCAGCAGGAGCGGATAATTCCACGTGCCCAGTACCAGGACGGTGCCGTGCGGATCTCGGCGGACCTCGCTGCGAACCCCCCAGAGCCATGCCGGTCGCCCGGATGCTCCAAGCCGCCGTGTCCGCAGCAGCCCGGGACCCTTGTCCCCGACAAACTTCAACGCGCTGCAAAGCGGCAATAACTCGGCCGTGATCGTCTCGACAGGATCGACCCGCTGGGCACTTTCGCAAAGACGCGTCCAGGTCGCTCCATCCTCCGCAATCCGCGCTGCAACCGACGCGACGATCCGGCAACGCCGCTTGAGCCGCACCTTCGACCAACTACCACCTCCGCTATACTTCTGCATCCGCCAGCTCGCAATTCGTGCTTTCGAGGAATGAAGTGATGTCGGTCAACCCCGTCGAACAACCAGTATTGGATGCGAT
This sequence comes from Rubripirellula sp., assembly GCA_029287555.1. Lineage (GTDB taxonomy): Bacteria > Planctomycetota > Planctomycetia > Pirellulales > Pirellulaceae > Rubripirellula. Next base: position 3,759 of record JARFQX010000510.1, read on the forward strand.
TGCCAATCGTTGGAGCCCCTATCGATTCGAGGCCAAGGAAGTCGAGGATGAAAAACTGCTCTGCCTGTTAGAAGCGGCGCGATGGGCCGCCAGCAGTTTCAATGATCAACCATGGTCGTGGATCATTGCTCGCCGGCAAGATCACGACGATTTTCAACGGATGCTCGGATGTCTGATGGAGGCCAATCGGGCGTGGGCAAGTCAGGCGGGGGCCCTGATTGTGACCGTGATTCGCAATTCCTTTGAGTACAACGGCAAGCCGAATCGGGTCGCCCTGCATGACGTTGGCCAGGCGGCCGCACACCTGGCGCTGCAAGCCGCTTCGATTGGACTCCAAGTCCACCAGATGGCAGGAGTTAACCTCAGTGCAATTTGCCAGGAGTATGCGGTTCCCGAGGGATACTCGCCCCAGACTGCCATCGCGATCGGTTATCCGGACACGAGTGAGCCGGTTACCGATCCCGGGAGAGAGCTGCAAAAGCGTGAAGAGGGTTCGCGACGTCGCAAACCCCTACGAGATCAGGTCTTTGCGCGAAGCTGGGGCAGCCCGGCTGAGTTTGTCAATTGAGCCCCGCGGAATCGGGGCCGAACCTTCCATCAGGCATCAGACGTCAAGGCGTTCGTGGCGGTCCCGTCTGATCCTGTTCCAGAGTCGAAGTTCGAATCGTTCGAAAGCCGCTTTCCGATTCCGATCATTCAGAGACATTCCTGAAACCTGGTTCAGTTATACTAACGTCATCGATATCAGCGGCGGGCACGAGGCTCGTCTCACGAAAAGTCACGCGTTTCCAGATTGGAACGGGCAGGGTTCTCCCTGGGGGCCGTCCGCCCGATAAAAGAAGGGTGGTGGCGTGATCATGACTCGGAACGAGATCAGCATGGGAGCTGGTTTCGACCAACGGACCCACGAAACTTGGGCTCACGAGACAGAGAAGTGGCAAATCTTCTCCCCAAACATGCGGACACGAGTCGAATTTATCGCTTTCCTCTGATAGAACGTTCCCCGAACGCTTTCTTTGAGTTGAGTGCCAGCTTTGATTCCCGCGTCGATTTCCGTTACTACCTACTCGAGACAGTTGTCGGTGCAAGACAATTGGGATCCTGGAATTGCTTACGCTGAACTCAGCGACGTTGGTATGCGCCGTTCCAACAACCAGGATTCAGCGGCCTGCCTTCCAGCGAAGAATGCGGAACGATTCGGCAGCCACGGTCACCTGTTCGTCGTAGCCGACGGGATGGGGGCTCACGCGGCGGGCGAGCTTGCCAGTCGCATCGCGACCGAAAAGATTGCGACGCACTATTTTCGTTCCGAGAATCCAAAGGCGAACCATGCTCTTCGCAACGCGGTCGCCGAAACCAATGCCGAAATTCATCAGCGTGGGCAAAGTAATCCTGAGTTCCACAACATGGGAACCACGGCGAGCACGTTGGCGATTTTGCCGGGCGGTGCATGGATCGCGCATGTCGGGGATTCGCGTGTCTATCGCCTTCGACGAGGCGTTCTCGAGCAACTAACGTTCGACCATTCGCTGGTTTGGGAGTTGGAGGCAAGCGGCCATGGTGACAGCAACGCTTGGGGACCGGCGATCCCCAAGAATGTGATTACGAGATCGCTCGGGCCGAACCCATCGGTAGAGATTGACATCGAGGGCCTTTTCCCGATTGAAGCTGGCGACTGTTTCTTGATGTGCAGCGATGGGCTGACCGGCCAAGTCGAGGATGCGGAAATCGGAACGCTGATCGATTGTCTTCCGGAAGAACAAGCGGCCCGTGTGCTTGTCGATCTCGCAAATCTTCGCGGTGGTCCGGACAACATCACCGTCGTGATTGTTCGAGTGCATGAAGCATCCGAAGGCGTTTCCGCTCCCAACAAGAGGCCTTCCAGAGAAGAACCGCCCCTCGTTTCACCGCTGCTGCTCGGCGGCACGATCCTTTGTTTCCTGATCGCGACCGTGTTGGGCGGGCTGGCATTAGGTGGCCAATCGCAAACCATTGGTGCGATGGTCGTGATGTTGATCCTGGGAGCGATTGGAGCTGCGTTTTCTGCGTCCCAGTATGCGAAAAACCGAAAAGCGACGCCCCCGCGTCCAGACGTCTCGGGCGGAGGTGGTCCCTACCGCACCTACGAAGCCAAACCAACCAGCGAACTCTATGATCGGCTTGGATCCACGGTGCAGGCTCTGCGTGACGCCGCCAAAGAGCGAAATTGGAAGATGAATTGGAAGAAGGTCGAGGGCTTCCAGTCAAAGGGCCAACAAGCACTTCAAGCCAAGGACGCCAAGCGAGCGATCCGCTGCCAGGCTGAAGCGATCATCGAAACGATGAATCAGCTGCGCGAACAACACAATCGCGCGGCCAGCGATACCGCGATCGACTATTGAGCATCTTCAACATGGTTGAGCTCTCTTCCGGCTCCCTGATCCCTTTTCTTGCTCCCTCTCCTGAAGACACCAGTGCCCGGAAAGGTAAGTGAACCGGCCCAACATTCTTTGGTACTGCACCGA
>JARFQX010000821.1 GCA_029287555.1 Rubripirellula sp.
TCGGCAATCCCGGGCTGAATGACGGCGTCGCATTGGAAAAGTTCGGTTGGTATCGCGGAGCCGTCTTGTAGTTTCGGATCCCACCGGGAGGATTCGCCAACGCACAGAGAGCCGGAGGGCCAATCGCCATCAACGCAAGAATCAAGAATCGCATTTCAGTTCACTCTCTTGTAAACGCGTTCACTATCGGGCAACGCTTCGTCGCCGACGGTACGCTCGGTTGACTTCAGGACCACCGTGTCCTCATCGGTACGTTGCCATTGCATCACCGACGATCCAAGCTGACCGTCGGGAAGGACCGATACGCTGGAAAACAGATACCCATCATCGGCGCGCGTCCAGGCACCGCCTCCAAACCCGCCACGACTGTCAAAAAACCACGAACGCAATCTGCCCTCAACGGCATCGAAACCGATGAACGAGATCACTTGAAAAACTTCATCGGTCGACTTCACACTAAACAATTGGACCAAGAAATTCTTGTCGAGTTCCCATTTGCAGCTCATTTCGACATCGCCGTCGTCCGACTCAACCTTCCACTGGCCGACCATCCAATCGAGCTGCTCCAATGGCGAGGTTTGGTCATCAACCTCACTCGGCTCGACTTCAATCGGGATGTCGCGTGCGCTGCGGATCAACCAATTGTCGCCGACCTTGGTCCACACCACCGTGTAGCGGCCTCTCGTCTTGGTCCCATCAGGCGATGTCAGCTCGAGAATCCCATCGTCCATCGCGACGTTGCGTGAAAGAAACTTCCGCGAGGCCGAATTGAACTGAATCGTTCGGCCGGGATTCTCCGCAAAGCCGCGACGAAACAGGGCGGATACCAAATCGCGACCCTCGTGGAATTGCCCGCGAATGTCCACAAAGTCCGCGTTCTCGGCCCAGAAACTCATCACCTGATCGACCTGGCCGGCGTTGTAGGCCGCCGCGTAGTCATCGATCGTCGCCTGCAGTTCTGCTGCAATTGGATCCTCCTCAACCGACGTCGCTTGGGAGTCCAGCTCTTGGGAGTGCAACAATGGAGCAAACAACAGACTGACGACGATGACGCCAAAGAAAGCTGGGAGCAAACCGGACCGATGCGAAATCATGGCTGAAGTACCTGGTCGAGATTCTAGACGCGAAGACTCCTCGTATTCTACCGGCTGGGGCAAGGGAATTCGACCGATGCGATTCAAAGCAGCACGACCAAATACAGGGGCCAGCGGGCCGGTTAATCGGTTCGCCGCAAAGAACCAAGATCGATGCCGCAGAGGATGAATTGCTCGCTCGCTTCGAAATCTCCCGCTTCCAATCGCTGCATCCGAATGCGGTTGATTTCGCGAAGTTCCTCCATGACCCCTTGTTCCGACAAGGACTGCGAGTAGACCGTTTTGACGGCGCGCCACGCCAAGGCTTCCAAGGGTCGCTGCAATTGTTCAAGCAAATCACTAAGCTTCGACATAGCCAGAATGTCTGGATCAGAATTGTCCGTCAGTCGCTCTCCGATCAACTGGGTCTGTTCAATGAGCCGAGCACGATTCGAAGCTTCTTGTGCTTCGGCAGCGGCATCGAGTTCCACCAGGGACTCACTCATCCGTCGGTATGCCGCAGCGTCGGTTTGATCATCGAGGACCGCCGAGCAAAACGATCTCACCGCTGCTCGGTGGTTGCCGCGATGAGCCTCGTAGGCGCCCATCGCAAACCAGTAGTCAGCAAATTCCTCGGCGGATGCAGGTGCATCAGCCGCCCACTTCCCGAGCGACTCGTAGTCCTGCTGGTGAGCGAGAATACGTCCGCGTAGCGCAGACTCAATCGGGCGCCGGGAACGCAGCTGTTCAAGTTCCCCCATTGCTGCGTCCCAGTCTCCTTGGCCGATTTGGTAACGGGCGCGTCCCAACGGGCCGATGGGCGCTGATTCATCGGACGCTTCTTCGCCGGCGAACGGGTGAAGTGAGATGAGTAACGACCTCAACTCTGATTCGTCAATGTTGCCGACGCGACACAACTCATGGAGATAATCCGCTGCTTCCAACCGACGACCTTGTCGCAGTAGAAGCTGGGCTAGCATCCGCTCTACCATGCTCGGATCGCTTACCTCACCAAGCAAAGTCCGATATCGTTCTTCGGCTTCCTGCCAGTGGCCCTGAAATACCAACCATTCCGCCGTTTGCCCCAACGTGGGAAGACGGGCTTCAGGAGTCGTCGCAGCAAGGTTGTCGAGCATCTTGATCGCCTCGGCAAAGCGATTCCGCTCTGCCAACACACGGGCCCTCAGGAAGGTGACCTCCGGATCGTCCGGCGCGACTGACTTGAGTGCTCGAACCGACCGAAAAGCAGCATCCAGGTCACCTGAGTCGAGCGCATCGATTGCATCGTCCTGCAATTTCAAGGGATCCACAGGCGGTGAACTCGGTTCTTGAATGTCTGCCGAGACGGTTTTGCCGTCAGCTTCTTTGCCGTCAGTTTCCTGTGGCTCCGGCGCTTGCGACGGCGGACCCGGTGCATCGAGGTCACGGCCGCAGCCAACGAGCAGCAACGTGATCACGATCACAAGGCCGTTCAGATTGCATGCTACGGAGCGAATCGACTCGCAGCCCGCGCGGAGGGAACTGCATCGAACGAAAAACGGCCGCAACCGTGACC
>JARFQX010000826.1 GCA_029287555.1 Rubripirellula sp.
CCGTCGACCGTCGCGAGGCGAACCGAGCACCGCATACAGTTGTGCAGGGCGCACGACCTGGAGAGCTACATTCAACGGCTGCAGGAAGATCCCGACGAATTGGACGCCCTGTATCGGGACTTGTTAATCGGGGTAACGAGCTTTTTCCGAGATCCCGATGCGTTTGCGGCCCTGGAGCACGATGTTCTTCCAAAACTCTTGGCTTCATTGAATCCGGGAGATGAATTCCGTGCTTGGGTGGCCGGTTGTGCTACCGGCCAAGAAGCCTATTCCCTGGCAATGTTGCTTCACGAGCAAATCGAGGCGAGCGGAAAACGAATTCACGCGAAGGTCTTCGCGACCGATGTTCACGAACAATCGCTCGAAATCGCCGCCGCGGGTTGCTATAGCGAAGACGCCGTGGCTTCGATCCCCCAGCCGAGACTCAATCGTTTTTTCTCGCGCGCCGAAGGTGGCTTTCGAGTCAACACGGACCTGAGAAACATGGTCGTCTTTGCGGTGCACAACATCATCAAAGATGCTCCCTTCACCCGCATGAACCTGATTGCCTGTCGCAATCTACTGATTTACTTGGTGCCAACGGCTCAGTCCAAGGCCCTCAGCCTGTTCCATTTTGGGCTCAAAACGGGTGCCATCTTGTTTCTTGGGCCGAGCGAGAATTCGGGCGAATTGAAAGAGGAATTCGAGGCAATCCACGATCGTTGGAAGATGTTCCGCAAACGTCGCGACGCGAAATTTCTGCCCAACTTGCGTCTGCCACTATCGACCGGTCGCTCGGCCCATCGCAATTTGGATTCTTCAAAGCGCGACCCAGGATTGCCTGATCTCTTTTCACAGATCCTGGATGAAACGCTGCCTCCGAGCGTGCTGCTCGGCACCGATTACGACATCCTGCACACATTTGGGGATGTCGGCAAACTGCTACGCGTTCCGAAGGGTGCCGCGTCGCTGAACATCATGGAAATGTTGCAGGGGGAACTGCGTCTTGCCGTGGGAGCCGCGCTGCACCGGGCGTCTCGCGACAAGGGTTCGGTCACGTTGAACAAGGTGAGCTTTCCGGTCGACGACCAGACCCTGAGGTTTGACGTAACGGTTACGCCGCTGCCCGCCACGCGGCGCACCGGGCCACACTTGTTGGTGCGTTTCGAGGAGGCGGCCACGCCCGACACATCCGAAACTCGAGGTGATCTGGGGATCGAAGAGGCGGCCCGCGATCACATCAGCTCGCTTGAAGCCGAGTTGCGTTTCGCCAAGGAGAATCTGCAGGCGACGATTGAAGAGTTGGAAACCAGCAATGAAGAGTTGCAGGCGACTAACGAGGAACTGCTGGCCTCGAACGAGGAACTTCAATCCACCAACGAAGAACTTCACTCGGTGAATGAAGAACTATACACGGTCAACTTTGAGTACCAGCGGAAGATCGAGGAACTGACTCAGCTGACACATGACATGGACAATCTGTTGGATAGTACCGACATCCATACGATCTTCCTGGACGAAAATCTCCGCATCCGTCGCTTCACGCCAAAGATGGCCTCCGTCTTTCACATCATCGAAGCGGATCTGGGCCGACCGATTCACGGTTTCATGCATTCCATCCAATGCGCTGACCTGACGACCAAATTGGCCAAGGTGGTCAATGAACGTCGGCAATACGAGGAAGAGGTGCAGAATGCAGAAGGCGAAACGTTCTTGATGCGGATCCTGCCGTACAAGGGCGATCCGGATCAGTCCGGGGTCGTGATGACGCTAATCGACGTCACCAACCTCAAGGCGGCCGAGACGCGATTTCAGAGCGCCCTGGAGGTTTCTCCCAACGGAATTCTGATGGTTTCATCGCACGGCGCGATCACGCAAGTCAATTCGGAAGTCGAGCAAATCTTTGGTTACTCGCGATCCGAGTTGGTCGGGATGCCCCTCGAAACCCTCATTGCCACCGAGTTGCGTGATCAGCATCGGAGCGAACGAGAGGAATACTTCCAGGATCCCTATGTCATCCGTCGAATGGGCGATTTACCTTACGTTTGGGGCCTGCATCGTGAGGGCCATCGCATTCCCCTGGACGTCCACGTTCGTCCAATCTCGACGCCCCACGGCAAACAGGCGATTGCCTCGATCGTCGACGTTTCGCGGCACCAACAGCTGGAGGAATCGCTACGAGAGCAGGTAACCAGGCGGGATCGCTTTCTTGCGACCTTGTCCCACGAGTTACGTAATCCAATGGGCTCGATCGTCACCGCCGCCTCGGTGTTGAAGGCACCCGGAGCCGAAACGCCGGAGATCAGTGCAGCTTGCGATGTGATTCGTCGCCAAGCCTCTCGAATGTCACGACTCCTTGATGACCTTCTTGATGTGGCTCGTGTCACCCAAGGCAAGATCACGCTCCGCATGGAGCTGGTCGACTTGGTAGAGGCCTGCCGCAGTTCGGTCGAAGCGATGCGACCGATGGTCGAGACTCATCGTCATCAATGCCAAACACGGTATCCCCAGGAACCGGTTTGGGTTCGCGCCGACCGCGTCCGGTTGGTGCAAGTCATCGAGAATTTACTTACCAACGCCATCAAATACACAGACGACTCCGGACTAATCGAAGTCGTCGTCTCGAGGCGAGGCAGCCGGGCGGTCGTTTCGGTTCGCGATAACGGCCGTGGCATGCCGACTGAGTTGATCGAAACGATCTTTGACATGTTTGTTCAATCCGATGATACGCTGGACCGCAGTGAAGGAGGGATGGGAGTTGGCTTGACGCTGGTGCGGTCACTGGTCCAGATGCAGGACGGGACGATCGAAGCCCGAAGTGCCGGTCCCGGCCAGGGAAGCGAATTCCTGGTGGAGTTGCCCCTGGCGGAACAGCCCCCGGCGGTGACGGATAGACCCGCGTCGACAGCGACCGCTGAACGCACGATTTCCACACGGTTGATCCTGGTCGAAGACGACGACGACGCACGTGACATGATGGCTTCCCTGCTAAACCGGTACGGCCACCAGGTTGTGGCGACGGCAAGTGACGGCTTGGAAGGCCTCGACATAATCATGAAGCTTCGACCCGATGTCGCCATCCTCGATATCGGTCTCCCCAAACTCGATGGCTACGCGCTGGGACGCAAGCTGCGCGAGCAGTTGGGTGATCAGATCTACCTCATTGCTGTCACCGGTTACGGCAGGAATGAAGATCGAGAGACCGTCGTCGAGTCCGGTTTCGATCAACATCTGGTCAAGCCCGTCGACATTAAGCAGCTCGTTCGATTGCTACAGTTGCGTCAACAGAAGTCTTGATGCCCACAAACATCAAGCTTCTCGCACGTCATGGCCCGTTCCTCCACCATCGATCTCACTCGCAAATGGATAGGGCGAGCTACCGAGAAGACAACAGGCACCCATCCCCTCACTTCGTCACCGTTCGGCGGCGGCAGCAGCGTTTGAACTTCTTTCCGCTGCCACAGGGACAGGGGGAGTTGCGACCGACTCGACGACGACGTTTGGGGGTCGACAAGAATCGTCGCGTGTTCTGCCGGTACATCGATTCCAATCTCGAGTAGAGCTGCGGATTCTTCTTCTGCAACACGTCGGGAGCTTCAAAAAAGTACTCCGACAGCACGGCAAAGTACTCCGCCTCGTTCGTGTAAGCGTAGTCATTGATGTGATTTCGGCCCTTTGAAACCGACTTCAGCTCATTGCCAACCCATTGAATCCACGGTTGCACCGAGGCAACGGGGATTCCGGCGGGGATCCCGTCAATCGAACCGTCGGCTTTATCGACTAAGTGTGCAAACTCATGGATCCCGACATTTCGCTTGTCCTCGGGATTGGTGAAGCCACCGATCAAGTCAGGTTTCGATAGGATCATCACACCGCTGAGATGACCGGCACCAACCATTCCGAGTGTGTTCCGCGGGATCCCTTCGTCTGTCCGGTAATCATCCCCGAAAGCGTTCGGGTAAATCAGCACTTCGCCCAAACCGGCATACTCCCAATCGTCAAAACCGAACACGGGGATGATCGCGCTGGCGGCAACCAACACACGTGTGCGGTCGTCGACGTCGGTGCGAATTCCGGTGATCGGGGTTTCGTCCAAGAAGATCTTGACGAGGTTTTCGAAACGTGACCTTTGTTCCGGCTTCAGCGCGCGATAGAAAGCGACATCAGACTGAAGGATCGTTCGCCACCGATCGGGAAACGGACTCGACGTCGCTTTCAACCGACGCGAGGCGGGACGTCGAATCCAATGATAGACTCCTGCGGCAAGCAGAAGACCCAATAACCACCAGGGCGAGAAGAGACTCAGCCCAATCGACAGCCCACCAACGCCAAGTGCGGCCAACCAGGCGTCGCCTTGATTTCGACGGTTCGATTCATTTGTCACGAGCATGATGGGCCACAATCCTCCCGCTCCGATGGCACCTGTGCGGTCCGGGAAATCGCAACGTGTAATTGGGATCTCACCGCGTCCGCATTCCACCCCGCACCGCACCGGCCGCGGTCGCACCATAAGATGCCCGGTAGGCGGGGTCGAGAGGACGACTGTTCGGCATGGCCAACCACACCCGTAAGAGGTGCCGCCGCCGCTGCGGCTCCTCGTCATCCTCAAACTCAGTGCGCCGGTGCAGCGTCACGAAATTGTTCAACAGCAGAATATCGCCGGGCTTTTGCCGAAAGCTGTAATGCATCTCCGGCTGAGACGCCAGCGACTCCACCAAATCGAGCGCCTCGCGTTGCTGCTCACTCATCTTCGGTGTCTGCGGTTCTGCGTAGGCTCGGTCAATCAGGACACGTAGAAGACTCGAGGCGAAGCGACCTTCGCAAAAAGAAAAGACGGGTTGCTCGTAGAACGCGTGTTCATTGCCTGGATCCACGTTGTGTCGCTTGTACCAAAACGGCTGCATCAGCACCTGCAGCAAATCGGGGCGTTGTCGTTTGATTGCTTCAAACAGCGCAACGGAGCTAACCACTTCACTCTCGCCACCCCGCCTCGCGTCCTGGACACACAAAAACGCGATCACGTCGCTGCGATCGGAGTGGAACGTCAATCGATTGCGAGAACTTGGCCCGCGAGCCCGGTGATCGTTCTTCGCGAACCCCTCGTCGCGAACGTGAAACAAAGTCGCCCCATCGGCTGTCTGCGGCACGGGCGTACCAATCAGTGACATCGTGGCAACAAAGAGCCGCTGGACAATCTTCGGCTCGATCCGATCAAGCGGAAAGCCTTGCAAGAGCGTCGCCCCGGATCGATTTTCCAAATCAAACTGAATCGACTCAAGCCGACGCGTGAAATTCGGCATCAGTGATTCGAGCTCCCGGTCGGAGCAGTGATCGCTCGCGTCGTCGGCCAGCCGTCGCGCCGCAGCGAGACACTCGGCGACCTCCGAGTCATCCAACCGACGCAACCAATCCGCCCGGCGCGGCAGCTCTTCACCTCGCCAGACCGCATGCAAATCGACCTCGGCGAGTTCGATTTCTTCGTCGACGATTCGATTCCCGTCCGATTTCATTGTGATGAACCACCCTCTGTGTCTGCTCAACCGCCGCATGCTCAACCGCCGCTGTCCACTCAAATCGCATCAGCCCCGATTCTTGACGCGAAACTGAGTTCACCTAGACCACCACATGGTAACATGCCTTCCATTCCACGAATAAAGGGAAGCGAAGATGGAAGCGGATCAACCGGTTCAACAATCTCTTGTGAATTGGATTCTGACAGCGTTAGGGTTTCCCTACATGATCGTCTTGCCACTGGCGGGCATCCTCTGTTTCGCGTTTGCGTTGATCCTCGTGATCCGAGGAAAAGGGCCGATGGCGGCAGCCTCGCTGATTCTGATCGTGCACGTACCGCTGCTGATCGGAGTTTTTGCGGCCCTCCAGGGCGGCATTGCTTCTTACGTGGTGATTGCGACCAGCGAATCAACTCCAAAACCCGCGGAGGTGGCCGCCGGAATCTCGACGGCTCTGATCGCGCCACTCGTTGGAATCATCTTGATGGTCCCGGGTTACGCGATTGCCGCGTTGGGAGCGATGATTCGCGCCGTTGCGAGCGGCGAGCGACGTGAGCAGGACACGGGAAGCTGATGGTCGCATCGGCCGACCCGATTGCCAGAGTTCCTTTTCAAGATCACGATTTCTTCGTTAGTAGAAAGCAGAAATCCGATGGTTCGACCAACCTGGGCGCCAGCCCTTGCCGCGGCTTGCCTCGTTACTTGCTTGGCCCGTGGTGAGGAACCTCAGTCGCCGGCGAACCCGAAACCTCCGGCGAACCCTCCGCCCGCCCAGCAGGTCACGCTCATGGGGATGCTGAGCGAATGGATCTATCCCGGATCCGAATTCAACGGGGCGGAAACGAGCGATGCGGCCGTGACAGACATCAGTTCGATCAAGAGCAAGGCCCTCCTGACGACCACCGACTCAGTCGACAAAGTGATGGACTACTACCGCAAGAAGCTAAACGTGGATGCCAAAGGCGATAACTTGACGGAAACGGACGAGGATCGCGTGACGACCGATCGCTCCGTTCTGATTCAAGATGTTTCCGGAAGTTCCGACTCGTCTCTCTTTGTGATTTGCATCAATCGCGAGAAATCATCAACCACGCTCGTCGTGAGTCGCACGGCCGGCGAGGACGTGACACGGATCGCCTGGTCGGACTATCGACAACTTTGGCCATGACTTGCCGGCGCGCGCAAGGTAACGCTTTCCATGATGCTCTCGACACTCGACTGGGTGATCATCCTCGGCTACGTCGTCGTGACGATGGGTGTGGGAATTGCATTCAGCCGTCGTGCTGGCAAGAGTTTGGAGGAGTTCTTCGTCTCCGGGCGTTCACTCCCATGGTGGATTGCCGGAACGAGCATGGTGGCCACAACGTTTGCCGCGGACACGCCGCTTGCCGTGACGGGCATCGTGATCAAACAGGGGTTGGCGGGGAACTGGATCTGGTGGGCGTTTGCCCTCGGTGGCATGATCACCGTTTTCGTCTCCTCGCGGCTGTGGCGTCGCAGCGGAGTGGTCACCGACGTCGAACTGGTGGAACGTCGATCCGGAGGTCGACCGGCGGCGGCACTGCGGGCGATCCGAGCGGTCTACGTGGCCTTGCTGGTCAACGCCATCATCATTGGCTGGGTCTGCGGTGCGATGCTGACCTTCTTTGATGCAACGCTGTTCGAATCGAACTCGTCCGAATCGCGGCAATGGTGGTTGCTGCTCGGATTCCTCGCTTTCGTCGGTCTCTACTCCACGCTCTCTGGATTGTGGGGTGTCGCCATCACCGATGCCATCCAATTCGTGCTGGCAATGACCGGTTGCATTCTACTTGCGGTCCTTGCGATCGATCATGTGGGAGGTGCTGCGGCAATCCAGCAGCGCGTTAGCGAACAGTTCGAAGACGGCGAGCAAGCACTTCAATTCCTTCCCTCCTTCGCAGGCGACAACGCTTGGATGCCCCTGCATGCCTTCTTGATCATTGCACTGGTTCAGTGGTGGGCGACGTGGTATCCGGGCGCCGAACCGGGTGGCGGCGGTTTTGTTGTCCAACGCATGGCATCCTGCAAAGATGAGCGACACAGTCTGCTGGCGACGCTGTGGTTTCAGCTGGCGCACTATTGCCTGCGGCCTTGGCCTTGGATCATCGTCGCCTTCGCGGCCTTGGCGATGTACCCGCAGCTGCGACAAAACTATTTGGCGGACTCGCAATTCGATCCGGGAAGGGGATTTCCGATGGTGATCCGCGATCTTGCGCCATCGGGATTGCGAGGTTTGATGATGGTGACGTTCTTTGCCGCCTTCATGTCAACCATCAGCACCCAGTTGAACTGGGGCGCCTCCTATCTGGTCAAGGACGTCTACCAACGATTCGTACGACCGGACGCGAGTGATCGCCATTACGGTCGCGTCTCACGAGTTGCTTCCGTGTTGGTTTTGCTCTGCGGCGCAGCAGCGACCTGGCTGATGAAGGACTACTCGATTGATCGAATCTGGAACATCCTATTGGCCCTGGGCGCTGGAACCGGTTCGGTCCTGATGCTCCGTTGGTTCTGGTGGCGAATCAATGCTTGGAGCGAGATCGTGGCGATGCTCGCCTCGCTTGTGTTCTTTCTACTGATCGGCGTCGAACAGAAGAATTTGCCGACGGAGGTCTGGATCGTGGAAACACCGCAAGCAAAAATTTTAATTGTCGCCGTGTTGTCAATCGTGACTTGGATGCTGGGAACGTTTTTAACTTGTGCAGAGTCACCCGAGAAGCTGGCGAGTTTCTATCGAAAGATCCGACCGGCTGGACCGGGTTGGAAGCCGATCGCCGAGCGGTGCCCGGACGTTCAAGTGACTCAAGATCTGGGAACCTCGGTCCTCGCCGCAATGGTCGGCAGCTTGCTGATCTACAGTGTCTTGCCACTGACAGGTTTTCTCGTTTTTGGTCACTACCACGCCGCGGCTTGGTGCGCGTTGGTCGCGACCATCAGCGGCCTTATCACCGTCGCGATGGTCAGGCGTTTGGCGAATCGCGTCGATTAGGTTTGTTCCAATCGCGCTGTGGTTGCCCAGTCCTAGGCGGCCGGGCAATCATGATGGCTACTCCTTGAATTGTTGCTCCAAGTTCAAAGGCAATGAGATATGTCCCCAAGGCACTTCATTCCAATCACCACGCTCGTATTAGCTTTCGGCCTTGTTCTCTTCGCAGTCGCCCAGGAAGAATCTGCAAATGACCCGAATGAAATCCGCAAACTTCAAGCTCAGAAGGTCGAACTGCTGCAGGATCTCGTGGAGAGATACAGGTTCGCGTACTCATCCGGCAAGCCCGTGCTGGAGGAACTACTGGCCGTGGAACGCGACCTGCTCAGCGCGAAGCTCGACATGACGATCTCTCCGGCCGAGCGTGTCGCCATTCGCGAATCGATCGTGGAGAATCACCGAAAACTGGTTCAGGCCCGCGTCGCTGGCCTTCAACTCGGAAAGAATGCCGAAGCCGATATTCTTCGCGCCAGGGTCGAGAAGATTGACGCCGAAATCGCGCTGGCTCGTGAAACGACGACGCCAGAAATCAACAAGAGGCCGGACTGACCGCGTTCGGGTCCGGTTCTGACCTGGAGGTGATTCCGCTTCTGATTGTCATCCGTCTTCCAGCGAAGTACCGCTACCTGCTCCCCTGTTGGAAGCAAAAGCTGCGGGTTCAAAACGCCTGGGAAGCATCCAATCGCCGAATCAAGCGGCGGACCTGTTGTCGAAGTATCGGCAATGGCGCGTAACAAAGCATCTGTTTCATGTATCCGCTGACGCGACTGGCTCGACTTGATCGCACCCGAAAGCTCTTGCCTGTTTGCAAGGCAATCAGTTGCCCCAGACGCTGCAAGCCCATGAGATCGACTAGCCGACGAAAGTTCCTCGGCGGGATGGCCAGCGGACTGGCTGCCAAGTAGGCCTGCTCAAACTGATCGACCGCTTCGGTGACGAGTCGTTGCCGGCCCGGCCAGATCCTTGACGGGAACAGCTGGTGACGAAGCCCCCGACCAAAGACGGCCAGGTCCCAAAGCATGATCTCCATTTCCAGAGCTTGTTCGGGCGGATCAATCAGCGCGACGCGATAGCCATCGTAGATCACGTTAGCCGGCTTGTAGTCCAGGAATGGCTGGCCCAGCGGCACAACTTGGCCGCGCAATTGATTGATCGTCGCGTCCAGCGTGCGTCGTTCGACCCGAGAGAACTCAAGGGGTATCCGATTCAAGTCCTCAAGCAGTTCGTCAGCCGGAAGGGCTCTGACATCTTGGATCCAAAACTGATGCAGGGTAGCCAGTGCCCGTCCGGCAAGCCGGCAACCATCAATCAGCCGAGTCCCGCCGTCCTGTCGCACCAGCACATCCAGCGAAGTACCGGCAACAAACTCCATCAGATACGTTCGATGTTCACTCAAGCAGGCGATTGGTCTCGGCGTTCGCATCACGTCGTCAATCGGTAATTCCGCCAGTTCGCGCAAGGCGTGGAACTCTTGCTTCAGTTCGTTCGCCTCGCCAACCCAATTCTGTTTGGCCACCGCGTGCGCGCCATCACTGAATGTGACTCGATAGATTCGATTCCGCCAGTTGGACTTCCAGAGTTGACAACTGGTGACGCTTCGATCCAGCCATTGACCGAGTTGAGCGGCGTCCAACGGCCGGGACATCGAGCCCTCGGATACGGGCACCTGTTGCCAGCGGCTTGTCGCTTCCTTCACCCAGCCCGTCATCATGGCGTGCGATTCCCGAAAACGGCTGAGGACAGTGGCTTAAACCTACAGGCGATCTGGTGACGCACCTGCCCTACGTAATCACATTCTTCGTGGCCGAAAACTCCCTGTCCATAGCAGGCGACCAGGTAGACCACCGTTGCAAGACCAAGCCATGGAATCAGCAAAATCAGGTCGAGCTCACGGCCAAACCACGCCACGATGCTCATGATCGCGGCGGAGATAACCAAGCGGCCGAAGAGTTTCCAATCAATGCGCGCGATGCCGACCTGGACACACAAAGCGAGCCCCACACACGTGAAGATTGCCTCGGATACCAGCGTACCCAAGCAGGCACCGAAGGCACCATATGTCGGTGCCAGCCAGAGCAACAAAGCGACTTTCAAGGCCAACGTCATCGCCACCAACACGGCAAAGTAACGGTGCAAGTGGACGGCGGTTAGAAAGAACCGAAATTGCTGGGAAACGAAGGACAAGATAATCACCCAGATCAGGACTTGCAGCAGACCAACTGAGGCCCGGAATTGTTCGCCAACGAGCAGGTGGATCAGCGGCTCGGCGGCGAAAAACAAGCCGATGGCCAGCGGGATCCCCATAACGAGCAGCAATCTGGTACTGGTGGCAAACGCCTGGCACGTGGATTCCGAATGCGTTTTCGCGTGACGGGTTACGGTCGGAAAGGCAGCCGCCAACATCGCACGGGGGATCCAATTCAATGGTCCTAGCGGGCGGTAGGCCAGGCTGTAAGTGCCTACTTGAACCGGGGAGGTAAAAATCGCGAGAACGATGGTATCAAGTTGCCACGTGATCTTGCGCAACACGTCACCCCATCCAAGCGGCAGGGCACGACGTCCCCACTGGTCCGCGATTCGGAGATCGAATTGCCACCCGATTCCGTCGCACTGCCTGGCCAATCGCCACAACAGGAATACCGTGGCCAGGACGTGGCTCACCGCGAGGGCGACGATTGCCGTATTCAAGTTGGAGGCGTCGCTGATTACCAGTAGAGTCAGGCCGAGGAGATACAGCGTGACCTGCAAGACCTTAGCGAGATTCTCATAGACAAATATCTCTGATGCCTGGAAAACCCCAGCGGCAAAGCGTTGCCACTGAATGGCACTGCACGCGACCGCTGTTCCGAGAACCGCTGGATACCAATTGACCGCGTTCCGCGAAAGGAACCAGCCTCCGCCCAGCAGCAGAATCACCAAGGCGGAAACGACCGAGATCACGGTGAACATCCCGCTCGCTTCAGCAATCTGCTGGCGGGCGATGTCGGGCGACTGAGCAATCCTCATCGTCAGTACGGTCCCCATCCCGGATTCGAAGATCAACTGCACGATCAACATCATGGTGATCAGCGTGTAGTAATCTCCCAGCCCGGCCATGCCGAGCTGCCGGGCCAGTACAAAGACAACAAACAACTGCAACAGCGCGAACAGCATATGCCCGCCGAGGTTAAGCCAACCATTGCGGACAATGCGTCGACCGTTGTGGGGCATGCCGGGACGGTCACCATGCCCTGAATCGGGCGAGGAGGATTGGTTCATAGCAGGAGGTACTACTCGATGTATCCCAACGCGCGCAAGCGGTCGCTAACTTTGGTCTGATCATCCAGCGAATAGGCCAGCGATGACTCCTCCGTCAAAGCCGAGGCAGTCTGGTAGATGCGGTCTGGGACGTCCTCATTGGCAAAGATTTCTTCCAGCACACAACCGTCCATGTTCGCCGGAATTGGCACGTCGAGCAGAGCCAGAATGGTTGGCGCGAGGTCAATGATCCGCGCATCGGCGACGGTCCCGCCACTACGAATTCCGGGTCCGCTGGCAAGAAAGATCCCGTGATCGCGATGGGTGCCTGATTTACTCGCGTAGAACTGCTGGTTTTCAGGTGTCCGCGGATCGACCTGGTCAATCCACCGCAGATCCGGTGAACTGGCGCATTTTCTGAAGGCGTAGCTGTATCCGTCATGCAAGGCCCATTTAGGAATCACGTCGGGAGCGTTCTCGACGCAGGGACCGGAATAGACGTCCTCTCGGCGAAACACCTTTTCCACGATTGGCTGTCCCGTTTGAGGATGCACCCAGGATTCAAGCATTTCAATGACTTCCTCTCGGACAGATTCGTAGTCCGCCGGTGCCACGATTCCTTCGGGCTGGCGGCCCTGCAGGTTGATTCGCAGCATCGGAAAATACGGTGTTTCATCGAAATACGCACGTGTTCCTGACCAATCGATGCTGCCAAAGCGCGAGCGGGCCTCAATCCGGCCGACCAACCAGCTGGCGTGCCGGTAAATGGACCTTTGCATCCAGGCTGGCAGCGACTGAACCGCCCAGAGCTTGAGAGCGTTTAGCAGTCGGTCCGTCCAGCGCGTTCGTCGTTCATGCAGCGTCAACCATCCTTGCTCGTGCAGCCAGCAATTCGGGTACAAGCACCAATCACTGACGCCCCCGAATCCATGATCCGACATCATCATTAAAGTCACATCGTCCGGCAGCTTCTCGACCATTTCGGCCAGTTGCCGGTCCAATTCCTGATAGACACGCAGCAAACTGTCGCCAAGTTGATCTGGATGTTCGGTATATAGTGGCGAGTTGGGATCGGTAAACTTCCAGAATTGGTGACCGGTGCCGTCCGATTCACCGAACAGGATCATGAAGCAGTCCCAGTCGTGCTCTTTCATGAGGTATTTGGCAGTCGCCGCTTTAGCGCGAATAGTTTCCAAAATACGCTCGATCACCACATCAAACTCGCCTCGGTTCACCTCCTTGCTGATTGACGCATCAATTGGATGCGGGCCGACCTTACTGTTCAACTCATCAAACAGTTGCGGCGGATACATGCCCCGCGAGTCGACAAAAGATCCGGGCCCCTCTCCAGGAAAGTCGAAGCCACTGATCATGACTCCATTGACCTTCTCGGGCGGAAAGGTGCACGGTAAGGAGATCGAGACGACTTTTCGCCCCGCGTCGCTAAGCAATTTCCAGAAGGTGGCCGCCCGCCGGTGACCGCCATTAACGAATTCCAGGTCGTAGGAACCCTCTCGTGGCCCGAAGAAGTCAAAGATTCCATGTTTGCCCGGGTTCATGCCCGTCATGAAGCTCGTCCAAGCCGGGAATGTCCAAGGCGGCATCGTCGACTCCAGTTCCCCATGCACCCCCTCATCCATCAGTCGCGAAATCGTGGGCAATTTGCCTTCGGCCACCCACGGTCGAATCAAGTCAAACGTGGCGCCGTCCCAGCCCACCATGAATACACGTTGCATGATGCTTCTCTCTTAAGTTGTGGACCGCGACACGCGTGCCCATTGTGTTGCAAGTTAATGCGACAATCAGCGGCTTGGGCGACCGACGGCGCGCTTCCAGGTCTCGACGATCTTCTGCGCTACCAGACGCCGGTCGTGGTGGGTTTCCACGAACTTGCGGCCCTGCTGTCCGATGTGTTTGCGAAGCGACTGATCTGACAGCAGGTCAACGATGGCCTTCGCCAGATGCGAACTCGTATCTTGATCCACCAGGTACGCGCTTTCACCGTGTTGCAAGCCGCTCGCCGAGCTCCGAAACAATACGGAAGGTTTGCCCGCCGCCATGTAATTGAGCAACTTGATTGGAAAGCCGGGCGCGCCGGGCCTCGGGACAACCGCTACATCACTTTCCGCCAAGAATCTCTGCACTCCTTCGAGCGTTTGAGGCGCGGTAAACAGGACGCAACGCGACAACCCCAAGCGCTGAACTCGATCCTGCAAAGATTGCAACTGATGTTCGTTGGGAACGGTCTGCACC
>JARFQX010000893.1 GCA_029287555.1 Rubripirellula sp.
TCAGCAGATCGGCTCGCACGGTGCGGTCAGCGATCCGCTCGAGCAGCTGTCCCGTGGTCTGATCAACCAGGTCTCGATCGCGGCCGGACCAGGCATAACTCAAGGTCAGGTACAACAGGCAATCCGCTCGACGCGGATCGACTTGCAAAGCAGATTTCCATGCGGCAGCCGCGGCTGATGACCGTGCCATTGACCGTTGGTCACCAACCACTTGGCCGGCCGCATCCAGAAATCGGGTGACGCCCAGCTGCGTACGGATTTCCGCGGCAAGAGTACCGACGGCAGCCGGCGAATCAGGACGCCTCATCTGCGGCACCAGCAAATCGGCTGCCTCGTTCACGGCATTCTGCTGCCACAGTTGAAAGGCACGATAGAAAAGCAGCTGGACCGATTCGCGTCGATCGTGGAAATCCAACTTGCCGGCGAGATACCAGGTTCGCTGCAAATCGGCGAGAGCTGGGAAACACTCAATCGCTTGTGCAAGTTGCTCACGGGCGTTTCGGTAATCGGCCTGATGTGTCAGCTGCCAAGCCTGTTCCCAGTGCCACTCTGCCCGCATACGCTGCGAACATACGGGAATCGTGATTGCGATGGCGACAGCGGTCCAACCGCCCAGCTTGGCTAATCGTCGAGTCAGGCCGCCCGCACTGACACACAATATGAGGGCGACGCTCAGCGGCACCAGCCAGATGCCGTACAAGGCAAACCTGGCGACCGACGATATTCGGCCTAGGTGGACCAGGGAAACAGGTTGCGATGACACTCGCCCGTTGTCGTCACTGGCCAAGGACTGCCCGGAACTCATCCGATGGAGGACCGTGATCATGTCTTGACGTTGATCTTGTTGTTGCTCGAGCAACTCGAACAAAACAGGCTGTCTGGCTGCCACCATCGCATGGGTTGCACAGGTGGTGACGAGCAGTAATCCGCCGAGCAGTCCGGCGTGACGCGGATCATGCAGTGCCAAAATCGTGGCGGGAACAAGAACCACCAGCAGAACGACACCCGGACTGGCTAGGTGAATGGACCGTACGCCGTCGATAACAGCGGTCGCATCTTCGTAGTCGGTGATCGACAAAGGAATTTCCCAGCCACGTAGATCGGCGCTCAGGGGCGGGCGGATCCAAGGCGCGCGAGTGGCCAAGAAAGCCGCGGCCAGGCAAACAAAACAAATCAAGCCGCGCTGGGAAAGACAGGATCGCATCGTCAACGCCACCCAGCTCAAAAGCGGCAGTGATAGATGTCGCCGGATCGATACGAACAGGGAGGCGTCCACGGGCTAGTTCCGACCTGCCCACTGCCGCCACTCCGCGTTGACCGAGTCTCCATCCCGAAGAAACTCGGAACCGAAAACCACCACCTCGTCGCCCTCCTGGAGACCCGCGAGCACCTCGACACTCCCGACCTCCAAAGCGTCACCAAGTCTGACCTCCTGAATCTTCGAACGTCCCTGATCGACACGAAATACCATTGCCTTTTCCGTTTGGTCGTTGACCGCAATCTTTGGAATGATGAGTGCCTGGCGGTGCACCTTGAGACGTGCGAAGCCGGTAAGTCCAGCTCGGATCCTGGAATCGGGATTATCCATTTCCAAAACCACCGGCAGGACTCTTGTTTCGGGATCGGCCTGAGGCGCGATGCGTACCACGCGGGCGTGAAATGTTTCTTTGGGAAAGCTGTCGAGCACCACCTCGGCTGATTGGCCCGGAAACACATCGTCGAGGCGTTCCTGGGGGAAGTCGACACGAACGTGAATCGGGTCGAGCCTGTAGATCTTGGTGAATTCGCGGCCGGTGTCGACTTCTTCCCCGCGCATGGTCGTGATCACGTCCGCGAATCCTTCCATCGGACTTCGCACTTCGCATCGCTCGAGATCCCTTCGTGCCAGCTGGAGCTGCAGCTGCGCCACTTCAAATTGCATTTCGGCATGTCGTAGCTGAAGCCCAGTTGCGGCCCGTTCACGTCGAAGTTGTTGCATGGAATCGAGTTCCGCTTGGGCGGCCGCCAACGCCATCTCCTGTCGCTTCACCGCCTGGACGAACAGGTCGTCCTCAAGTTCGGCTAGTAATTGGCCCTGCTGAACGTGCTGTCCTTCGACAACGTGCATGGCTTTGATGCGGACACCCGTATCACGCAGTCCCACACCCACCCCGATCCAAATTGACGCGGTTTCGGATGCTTCTGTGATGGCGGTAGCCCCGATCAAATCAACTTGATCCTGCTGCACGACCGCCACGGTGCGCACGGGCATGGGAAGCTGATTGGCGCGGGCTCGCCGGGGAACGGCGTGGTCGCGGGCCTGATGCGCCCTGAGACTGACCCATGCGGCGGTGCCAAAGACCAGGGGCAGCACCAGGATGGCGACCATGCGATAGCTGGTTGCTCGACGCATATTTACCGCTGTCTGTCCGCTGCCACCGCCGGAACGGCCAAAAGAATTCTTGAGAGCAAAGCAATCAATACCTGCGCAAACATAGTATGTGGGCAGTCGAAGTCAAAAACCTGAAGCCGTTGGTCCCTACTTTCCTCAAAATCGGTCAAGTTGATCATCCCTGGGCGTCGATCACTCAATGGATGTATGTCCGGAGTTACAGCGTTTTTTCAGGCACGGGGCGGAAATGCAGCCACTGCAATTAACGCTTGTGTTCCTGTTATTGCTGGCGGGATGTCGCTCCGGGGGCGGTCTTGTCAATGCACCCAGCGTGTGGGGCCCGAGTTCTATTCGGAATTCGGGTGACGCGCGCCGCGAAGTCACGCGTCAGATGGACCGCGTTGACGTTTCCATGCCCGAGGTCCCCGACCCCAGGTTGTGGACCCCGCACGAGCCCGAGGGCCAGTGGAGACTGGGGCTTTCCGAAGCCCTTGTTATCGGCATGACCAATTCGCCCATCGTCCGCACGCTGCCGGCGACTCAGGATTTGGCTGGCGTCCGGACGCCACGGGCTGCTCGTCCGCAAACAAACTTCGATCCGACGATCGAAGCCAACCGGGTAGAAGCCGAACTCGGCCGCTTCGACGCGGTGCTTGGGGCGGATGCAATTGCTGAGCCAATTTTGAATCCGCGTAGCAGCTCTTCGGGCGGCCGTCTATTCGAATCGCAGGATCGGGCGCTGGTTCGTGGGGGCATTCGTAAACGCACTGTCTTTGGTGGCGAGGCGTCGGTCGATCTACGCACCGATTATCTCTATCGCGCCCAAGCGAGTGGGTCGAGTGTGAATCCGCAATATCAACCGGATGTTGGCCTGGGTTTCCGGCAACAACTGCGACGCGGAGCCGGGAGAAACATCAATTTGGCCCCGATTGTTATCGTTGCCGCCGAGGCGGAACAATCGAGTTGGGAATTCCACGATGCGATACAGGAAATGACACGTAGCATCGAGGCAAATTACTGGGCGTTATACAACGCGCAGGCCGCCGCTGAGGCAATTCAGAGTGTCATTCCCATGTTGCAGGAGGTTGTTCGTGTCGCCGCTGCGAATGTCAGAGCCGACGTGGCGATTCCCGCTGATCTTGCCCAGGCTCAATCCGAGCTGTTGGACTTTCAACGCCAGCATGTTGAGGCGTTGCTAGTGGTTCGCAATCGCCAAGCTTTGTTAAGGGAGTTATTGGGGATCCCACCGAATTCCCTCGAACCGCTTGTCATCGACACGCCATCTACGCCCGTCAAGCCGGTCATCAACTGGGAAGAGACGCTTGCAACGGCGATGCAGAATCGGCCGGACATCATGCGTGAGCGTTTAGCCCTGTATATTGCCCAGCGCGGCACGGATTTGGCGAACAACGGAACTTTACCCGAGGTTGAAGCTTTCGGCGGTGTCCGCCTGAATGGACTTGGCGATGACCTGGGCTCAGCCCTGGATTTACTGGGGGAGGGTCGGTATGTGGATTGGTCGGCTGGGCTGAGCTATAGCTTTCCGGTCGGCAACCACACGGCGAGGGCAAGGCAGCGTTCGGCAAGGCTGCTGTACACACGGGAACGCGCGCGACTGAAGGAGGTGGTGCACGAGGCGGTTCATGAACTGAGTCGATTGACCTTCGAAGCTAATTCGCTGGCCGAGCAATATGATTTGGCCGTGCGAAGACAGAATGAGGTGCATCGCTGGCTAAATGGTGCCCGCGCCCGCTACATGAATCCTTCCAAGGATATGTCGCTTGTTCGTTCACTCGATTTGTATCTTCGAGCCATTCGAGAATCCGCGGCGGTCGAGCAGGAGGTGGCACAGCTGACCGCAGCCTATCACGTCTCGATGACAAAGCTCGAAGAGGCCAAAGGGACGCTTCTGGCCGAACGGAATATCATGCTGCGCGATGATCCTCGAAAGGGGGTGCGGAGGATGATTGAATTCGATCCCGGGCAACCAATTGAGCCTATGCCTTTGGTTGAAGACGAACCCTCGGCTGCGTCGCCCAAGCGTTCCGTTGTAATTGAAGCCGACGGAACTGAGCTCGATAAGACTGGGCTCGATAAAACTGGGCCGGAGTTGATTCGTCCTGATAAGAATGACGTCGATCCGATGGAGACAGTGCCTCGCATTGGGGAAGTCCGTCCGGCGCCTGTGCCCGAGAGGCTGCCTGCGCCTCACCCCGACCGGTCTAACGCGGCGTCTGACAAGGTCGACCACGTGGAACGGTCGCCGCCTGCCGACGAGGGCTTGCCGCCTCGCCGGCCCCAGCGGTTGCCTAGACCTGAGTCGAAGGTTGATCCTCCGGCGTCGAGCAACGGCGGTTCCGGTAGAGTTCCGGATTGATCACCGCCTCCATCGCCGAAACATCGACCGGTTGCTCGAGAAAACCTTCGATGGACTGTACCACCGAGTGCGGATCGGCGATTATCTCGTTGTAGTTAATTTCAATAACCTCGAGGTGGCTTTGCTGACGCATCCAGCGGCGGCTTTCGGCCAACTCGCTTTCAAACAGCTGCTGCATCTCGTCATCCTGCACCGTATCGGTCGGCAGCCCGTTGCGCTCGAGCATCTTTCGCTGTGACGCAAGTATCTCGAGGATATTGCGTCGCATGAACAAGACCCGGTAGCAGAATTGGGGCGGCAGGTCGTAAAGGAGCCGATAGACCATCTTGACTGCTTTTCCGCCGGCATCGCGAACCCATGAGGGATCCAGCCGCGTTTGCTTGACCGGTTCAAATTCGTAATAGCCGTTGGGATTGTCATCGTCGGACTCTCGGAGGTTGTCCACCAGCACGGGAACCCCTCCCGCCTCGAGCATGCGCATGCAGAGCGACGTTCCCGACCGGGGCAGTCCGCTCACAATGAGGATCTCCGGAGAATCTGAATTCATGGTGCGTTCTTCTTTGGGCCGGTTGTTACCTGAAGTCAACGAAATCATGTGCGATTGAAACGCTAGGTTGCGGCTTCGTCTCGGAGATGTTCGCCGCTACGGTTCGCAATGCTTTCGCGGAACTTTCATCCGGCACTTCCGCACAATCGTTCCGATTCCCCCCGCTGGCAGCAGAACGATCCCGTCAAATCGCTTAATCCGAACAAGCTGGTGACAAACAAAGCGCGATTTCGATGAACTCGCGGCGCAGCTGGGCGATTGGGCATACGGTCACTAACAGGCCGATGGGTCCTCTTCATTTCCCCCAGCAAGTGCATCCTCGGCAATCGGCCTCCATCCTACGATCGTCTTTCTCCCTTGAATCCATGCCTCTCCAGAGTTCGAAGATGTCGAAGTTCATGAGCATTGATGTTTCCCAGGTGATGGAACTCGAACGGCCTTCGTTCGGACAGTTTGTGCGGCAGGTCGTGCCGCTGCGAGTCAGCGAATTGGAAGAATGTCTAGCACTGCAACAAGCCAGTCCCAAACGGCTCGGCGAGATCATGCTCGATCTGGGCCTAATTACACGCGAGCAGATCAAGGAAACACTCGTGCTCCAGGCCAAATGGGTTGCGAACGCCATGCGAGGTGACTTGAATTCGACGACGCTGCCCATGCCCACCTTCTTGTCACTTTGCTTGCCGGCGTACAACGAGCGGCCCGTCATTCGCGCGATGCTCGATTCTGCCTGCAGCATTCTGCCCGAGTTTGTGCAGAAGTTCGAGGTCATCGTCGTCGACGACGGTTCAAAAGATGGGACTGGCGAGCTCGTCGCCGAGTACGCTGCTAAGAATTCCAACGTACGTCTGGTACGCCACGAAACCAACCAAGGCTACGGTGGAGCGGTGACGAGCGGCCTCCGCAGCGCCCGCGGTGATTACGTGGGTTTCATGGATTCCGACGGCCAGTTCAGTCTGCTGGATCTTCCCCAGTTGCTTTGCCGGCTGCATAACAACGATGTCGTAATCGGCTTCCGCTACCAACGCGCCGAAGCATGGCCGCGCCGTTTCAACGCGTGGGCGTGGAATCGCCTAATCCGAGCGATGTTAGGGGTGCGCGTGCGCGATCTCGACTGCGCCTTCAAGATCTTTGACCGCTCGGTTGTCGATCGTCTCAGTCTGACGGCGACCGGCGCCTGCATCAATGCTGAAATCATGGCGCAATGTGTTCGAGGAAACCTGAGCATTTCAGAGGTTCCCGTCGCCCATTATCCGCGGTTGCATGGCGAACCGACCGGTGCGAATTTCGGAGTCATCTTGCGTGCCTTCCGGGAACTCCCGCAATTGTGGAAATACCGCGAAAGTTCCCTCGTACTTGGTGACGGCTAACCATGTCCGACGTGCTCCTTAAGCCAGCGCCGTTGCAACACGACGTCTCGAATGCTTCAGCTGAAGACAGCTGCACCGCTCGGTCGCGTGACCAATGTAATCGTAGATACCGTGTCTGCATGCTCGCCGCCTGTCCCTTTCCGGCCAACCATGGGACACCGGGATCGATTCGCGAGATGGCCGAATCGCTCGCGAAGCTGGAGCACGAGGTGCACATCGTCACCTATCACTTTGGTGAGGCGATCGACGTTGATGGACCGTCGCTGCATCGCATCTCGCC
>JARFQX010000949.1 GCA_029287555.1 Rubripirellula sp.
CATCCCGATGTGGTGCGCGTCGGCAAACCGGATGACAAGACAGTGATTCCCCTCTCGCTGCTGATCGGTGAGCCGGACGTGCGGATGCAGGAAGGATTCTGCCACGATGTCCGCATCAAGCCGCTGATGGGTCGACGCAAAGTGGCGATCCTCGACGACGCCGATTTCTTGAACGAAGAAGGAGCGAACTGCCTGCTCAAGACGCTGGAAGAACCGCCGTCGGGGACAGTGATCCTTCTGATTGGCAGCAGCGAGCAACGGCAACTTCCCACCATTCGTTCACGTTGTCAGACGATCCGTGTCGGGCCTTTGCCAGTGGACGCGGCAATCCGCCTGCTGCGAGAGGTCCACTCGGTTCAAGGAGACGATGAACGCCTGCGTGATGCGATCGAGATTTCTGGTGGTGACATGCATGTCGCGATTCGATTGCTGGAAGGCGAGTCCGACCGACTTCGCCAATCCTGGCTCTCGCGGCTCGACGGTCCGCAGCCCGATCCGATCGCCATCGGTAAGTTTGTCACTCAGCATCTCGCCGATGTGGGCAAGGAGCCGATGAAGCGGCGGGCGGCGATGCGCGATTTGTTCTCGATTTCCGTCCAGCATTTCCGCCGGCAACTTCGTCGCGAGGCACTCGGAGGTCGCAGCGATCGTAAGACCTTGGCAAGGCTTGATCGTTCGATGAGGGCGCTGCGGGAACTCGAGCGCAGCGCCAATCAGGCGTCCCTGATTGAGTGCTTTGCCGCCGACATCGCCAATGGAACCACCGGCGACCGCGGAGAGATCGGATGAGCCTAGTCTCTAGTCCTTAGTCGAGTGTGTCCGGGAATTCGAAGTAGGCCGAATCAAGCGAAGCGCCGATCCGGCACCGAATAACGATTCGACGTCGAGCGATAACCTCTGCCGGATCGGCGTCGCTGCGCTCCTTGATGCCGGCCTACACGTCGAATTGCCAGTATCTCCCGCTTCGCAATTCCCGGACGCCCTCCCTTAGTCTTTAGTCCTTAGTCTCTAGTCAGAGCGGGAACTCGTCGATGGATTCGTACAGTGGCATGTAACGGTAATAGATTTCGAGTGTCATCGCGCACATCGCGGTGGTGTAGAGACGGCCTCCGATGTCGCCCCATCGATCGGGAAAGTGCCAACTCCCTTTTTCGTGTCCTGATTTGACTTGGGTGGCGACGAGGTGGTCGCGCAGCTTTTCGTTCCACTCCTCCCAGGCCCAATGTCGGCTGTGGTGCAGCGCCAACGTGGCATAATAGTCGTGGTAAATGTTGGTCAGGGTCGGCCCGCGATGCGCCATTCTTGTCAGGGCGATGTAGAGCGGCGTGTTGTGAGGTGATTCGCCAAGGTAGAGCATCAAGGTCAATCCGATCGCGGTCGTTGTCGGTTCACCGGGAGGTCCCTTGTAGCCAAACCAATAGGCTTCGTCTTCGCGTGTCGACAAAACGAATTCTTTCGCGGTTGGCAACGTTTCGGTATGGGGCGGTGCGCCCCCTTTCTTGGCCGCGATCAACGACAACACCTGCCATCCGGTTAGCGTTGTGTCGCCGGGTCTTCCCGGCACGTAGCCCCAGGAGCCATTGTCGTGTTGGGCAACACAGGTGAAAGAGGTACCCAGTTGGACCATCGCCTTTAAATCGGTGTCGTAACGGTCACCCTCGGTCGTCATTGTCAACGCTTCGGCTAACGCCATCAACGCGATGCCGTGGCCGTACATGCTGCCTTGTTGCCAGTCGTAACCGGCCTCGGCCTCGCCGGCAACGGCGCGCAGGTAGTAGATCCCCCGACGAACGGTCTCCTGGTAGGGGCCCTTCTTGTGATGGGTGTGTCCGGCGCCGAGAAACGCCAACAGCGCCAAACCGGTGGCTCCGGTAGAAGGGGTGGGGGTTTCGGTGCCCGGCTTCTTGCTGTCGCGGCATTGACCGTTGCAAGGATCCAGGTTCAGGTCGAACGACCAGCTTCCATTGTCTCGCTGGTGTGCCGCGAGGTAAGCGAGGGCGGCTTCGACGGCTTGCTCACTTTCCGGGGTCGCACCGTAGCGTTTGCCGAACTCGCGTCTCCCTTCAGGCGTCCGCCGCTGCAGCCCACCGCGGCCAGGCAACGGCACACTCGAGACGCTGCCGAGAAGATCAAATTGGGGCATCGCCATCAGCGTCTGAGCCTTTTGTGGCTTGGGATGCACCGGCGAACTCACCTCCGTTGGAGGGCTGATCGCGATTTTGACGTCGACGGGTCGATCCATGGCTGAACGACCGGGCAAGGCTGGTTCGCTCAGGGGTTCTGGGGACTGGAGCGTCAGCACGCTGGTTGGCTCGCCTCGGCGTGCGAGCAAGGTCCGACGGCCGCCATTTCCTTCTTGGTAGGTGAACAACGCGAGGAGCAAGAGCAACAGCGTGTGCACAATCGTGCTGATCAGGCAGGCGGGGACGCGCGGGTCGTCGCGTAGCCGAGTCGGCTTGGAACCAGGCTGCCAATCGCCCGCCAAGGCAGTGGGAACCGGTGTAGCGCGCGGCGGGGCAACCGGCGTGACGGCGGCGCTGGTGACGGTCGTGCCGGTCATGGGATTCTTGCGGGCCACAGGAGAGATCTCTACTCTCGACTATAGCTCGCGCCCGAGGCGACAGTCGGTGCAAAGGCCGTGTCCGAGTCTGTCCCGGCCGTCGTGCCCCAGACTCCGGGGCGCTGGCCGCCAGGCCGCGAAAACTACCGTCTGAGGACAGACGGAGCTACGGTTATCGTCGAGTCTGTCCCGACCGTCGCCGCGTCTGTCCCAGACTCGGGGGCGTTGGCCGTCAGGCCGCGAAAACTACCGTCTGAGGACAGACGGAGCTACGGTTATCGTCGAGTCGGTCCTGGCCGTCGCCGAGTCTGTCCCAGACTCGGACGACGGATGAGACGCACTAGGTGGCTGCGGGCACCGGCATGTCGGCGATCTGGTAAGCCCTTGAGCGGAACAAGAAGTCGATGATGTTCCCTTCGTGCGGCTGCAACCAGTTCAAGCGGTTGGTTGGAATCGGACCAACGTTCAAGCGATCGATCTCGACGCAGGCACCGGCTTGCTGAATCCAATTCGGATCCTGGGACAGGACCGTGCCGACCAATGTAGGGCCAATTCGCCGCAACATGTCGTCTTGCGGACACTCGACGACGCTCACAAAGGGGAACATGTACTCCTTGGATGCAACCTGACGATCCGGTGAATCGGCGCGGACAACCATCGGTCGCAAGTAGGCACAATGTTCTCGCTCGATCAGCTTCTCACCAAACTCAGCCGTCATGTCTTCGACACCGCTTTCGGCCAAGTCTTGCTGGACCATGGCGTGCGTTCCGGTTGCCATTGCCGAGACCGTGAACGCGGCCAGCTGAGCATTGGGGTCGCTCGGCGGCAAGACGTCGACCGGCCCGATACGGTCGGCGATCGCGCGGGCGATCTCGTTCGTGTGCCGACTCGCCCAAATGCCACTGCAATTGATGCAACTGCGGCCCGAGTTGCTGAGCACACTTTCCACCATCAAGTCGAGGTAGTCTTCCCAGTCGTCGACGACATCATCCCCGATCAGGATCTTCGAGAAGCCCGGTCCGTGTGCCTGGACCTTGGGATTTCCTGCGTGTTGGGCAACCGTCTGCGCGCTGCCAAAGATCATGCTGCGGGGCGTCTTGGTCATGATCGCGCCGCCGGCATCGTGTCCACCGGGATACAGACCGAACGCTTCGGCCGGAACGCCCGCCTGGATGAACGCGGAAACCATTCGATAGGGTGTCCACGGCTCTTGGGATCCCGGCTTGAGCGCCAAGCCAATTTGCAGCGGAATCGCTGGCAGCCACAACGTGTGCACCCCAGGCGAGTTGTTGGGCAGCACCGCGCCTAGCACCGGCGTTTGCGCCTGATAGCTCACGATCACTCCTCGACCTTCTTCCCCGTAGCCCTTCGAGAGGATCGAAAGGTCCAAGCCTCTCGTCAGACAATCGAGAATCTGATCGATGTGACTGAGCACAAAACTGTTCTTGCTCATGTTTCCACGACACATGTGCTCAGGCAATCCGGTGCTGGCGGACTGCTGATGCACAAATTGGTCGACTGATTGCTGGGAGTCGCCGACGCTCAGCTCAGCCGACTCGAACAGAACCGCTGCCTGCTTGCACATCTCGATCAGGTCATCGGTGGAGATCTGCAGCAAGGCATCCCTTGCCTTCTGGGCCTTTCGCATGTCGCGACCGACGATGCCACCACCCACGTTTCCAATTCGAGCAATGGGCTCACCGGTGTCGAAGTGAACCACGTCGGTAAAATCGAGGGAGTCGTAGGGCTTACCCCAACGTAGCGGACTGAGCGTAATCATCAGAAATCTGTCTGCAATGCGAAACGAATGATGAAATGAGGCGGGACGGCGGCAGTCTTTCTCACCGCAACAACCACACCGCGACCAACATGAAATCAAATTCC
This sequence comes from Rubripirellula sp., assembly GCA_029287555.1. GTDB lineage: Bacteria > Planctomycetota > Planctomycetia > Pirellulales > Pirellulaceae > Rubripirellula. The sequence continues at coordinate 4,445 of JARFQX010000949.1, forward strand.
AAGCCTCGTCCAATTCCGATGGACTCAGGATTGAATGGACCGAACTAAACTGCCATGGCGGAGAGGTCCGGCGTCTGCCTCGATATCTCTCCCTGTGCGTAACCGATCGGCCGGTCTTTTAGTAGACTCCCTTCTAGTACACGCCGACGGTTGTCGCGCTTGCCAACTCGTGGAACGGGCGAACGCCGCTCACCCCATCCCATGGATAGGTTTCAAACGGTGCTTCGCGCTCCCCTTCGTCCCGCTCCATGAATCCGGGAACAAAGAACTCGTCAGTCAGAGTGTACAGTTTGACTCGACCTGTTTCGCCGTAGCCAACCACTTCGTTGTAATCGTCGAAACTGACAACCTCGGTTGCCGCACGTGGCTGCGGAGCGTAGTACGAGATCTTGTATCCATCGGCGGCACTGATGGGCTTGCTGCAGGCGAGCCCCATCAGGGTGTTGCCATAGGTTGGCGTCATGTAAACCCCACCTTCTTCCGCAGGCCCCCCGAGCAATTCTTCAACGCAGAATTTGGTCCACTGAGGCGTGAATTCG
>JARFQX010000954.1 GCA_029287555.1 Rubripirellula sp.
CGACGTGAGCAACTGATGGAATGACGCGTCGGTCGGATCGACCGAAGTCGGCTACAGCGCAGTTTCCTCTCAATCTGGTCCGAGATTTTACGAAGAGTGCAGCGATCGACCGTTACGACCGCATCCGACCGTGTTCTCCCACGCTCGTTGATTGCTCTGGATTACCGGTTCTTGGGATGTTCGGGGTGCGCAGTTGCTCCCAGAAAACCTCGACTGGTGTACTATCCTAGTATCGAAACGCAAATCGATAGCCATTGCGTTCCAATCGCCCCTTCCAGTCCACCTGCAGCTGATTCCTAGCGCAAGAAATTGAGTATCCCCAAATGTTCGAGATCAGAATCATCTTGCTCACGAGCGCATCGCTGTTCTTCGCGTATTCGCCCTCCAATGCACAAATCGCTGATACGGTCTACACGAATGGGAAGATCTACACGGTCAACGAGACTCAGCCGTGGGCTGAAGCGGTGGCAATCAAGGATGGGAAGTTCATTGGCGTCGGTACATCAACCGACATGAGGCAGCATATCGACAGCACAACGGACGTGATCGACCTATCTGGCAAGTTCGCGATGCCAGGAATCCAGGAGAACCACGTTCACGTCTCCGTGGCTAGCACCGCTATCGACAAGGTCGCTGGACGCCTGCAGATCACGACCGAGATGACGCCGGACGAAATCCAGCAAGCGTTGGCAGACTATGCGAAGGAGAATCCTGAGGGTTGGATTCGCGGAGGGCAATGGGGACTCAAGCATTTCAAGGACGGCCGGGCCCGAAAGGATCTGATTGATGAGGTGATCTCCGACCGCGCAGTCGTTCTCATCAACGAGGACTTTCACGGAGCGGTCGCCAACTCGAAGGCGCTGGAATTGGGAGGCATCACGAAAGATTCGCCACAGCCTTCCAGCGGCATGATTGAGACAGATCCAGAGACGGGTGAACCAACGGGATTTCTGGCGGACGGCGGTATGTTCGACGTCATCTCTAAGTGCACACCACCGACCGTTGATCAGTGGCGAGAAGCGATCGCGACGTCACAGAAGATTCTTCACGGATACGGAATCACCGCCGTCACCGATGCAGCGGCCAACCGTGGTGCGCTCGAAGCTTTCAAGTCCTTGGACGATGCCGGCGAACTCAAGATGCGAGTCGATTTCGTGATCATGATGAACGACTACATGGGCGATGTGACCGAGCCGTGGAAGATTCTCGAAGACCGCCGTCAATACACGACCCGACTCATCAAAGCCAACAAAGCCAAGTGGGGAGCCGATGGAGTACCGATTGCCGGCACTTCTTTGATGCTGGAGCCGTACGACAACAAGCCCGAGAGCTACGGTCAGATGACCGCGACCGACAGGGAACTAAACCAGTTCAGCAAAGCACTGGGTATGGGGGCGCAACTGATGGTTCATTCCGTCGGAGACGGAACAGCGAGAAAAGTACTCGATGCCGTCGCAAAGGCCCGCGCGCTCCATCCCGAGAACAAGCTCCCCGTTCAACTTGCTCATGCCGTCTTCGTTCACCCGGACGATATCAAGCGGATGAAAGAACTCAATGTGATCGCTGAGATTTCTCCACCGATGTACTTTTGGGATTCCACGACTGTCTCAACCATCCCGGTTCTCGGCAAGGAGCGAATCAAACGAGCGCATCCAATCAATAGGATGCTTGAGGAAGGTCTACTTGTTACTTATGGCAGCGATTGGCCGGCAAGCGCACCGACCGCCAATCCCTGGCGATGCCTTGAAGGGATGGTGACACGGCTGAATCCTGAAGGCAAATACAAGGAATATGGTCCGCTCGGCGAGCCGATTGAGCTTGCCGCAGCGATTCGTATTTTCACCATCAATGGTGCCGCTGCGATGGGAAACGATCAGGTGACGGGCTCGATTGAAGTCGGCAAGTACGCGGACATGGTGCTGCTCGATCAAAGCCCCTTCGATCTGATGGAGTCAGGTGATGCGGAAAAAATAGGCGATATGAAGACCCTTCGGACCCTTTTCGAGGGCGAGATCGTGTTTGACCGTCAGGCCGCAATCAAAGCACTTGATGTCATTGACGTTGATATTACCAACCAAAACCTGAACAACGCGGTGGATGCTGCGCAACTCAACCTCCTTGTGGAAAAGGACCTTGCTGGCGGCGTCAACTGTCGTTGCTTCCCAGGATTCGCAAATCCGATCGCGCCCGGAAGTAGCTCCGCGCCGGACGAAGTGAACCGCGCTTTTGGATCACTCCTGGAAAGAGGCTATCGGTTCGCCCGACACGCGCGTCAAATCGCCTGGAAGGATGAAGGGAATTACTGGATCCAGTGGGCACTAAGGGACTACAAGACCGCGGTTCTCTTCGCGTACGACCCGGAGTCGAACGCCGCAGTGGAAGTGCTGCGTGTCAAAGAAAATCGATGAACGCGGGGGGTGAATGCTCTACGGATTGAGAAGCCGCTCGAACGCTCTGGGCTTGGAGAGTCGATCCGATCAAGGGAGATTCGACTTCCCTTAAGCCGCGACGCCCAATTATCGGTAGCTGCTAGCGGGTGGACCATCCTCGCGTTAGCGAAGCCCGAAACTCACTTCGGTCTTCCCCACCGCTGCGGATTCCGGTTTCGCTGCACACTTCGCCCAAAAATGGACCAAAAATCGAGGAAACTGCGTCGTAGCGATTCGCCGAACTCAGTTCGGCCGATGCACCCGACGCAACGAAACCACTTGCGGGCATTCAGTTGTGTGGGAGGAGACCACGCCCTTGTTGACCGGCATTTCAAAGGCTAGACCTCGTGACGTTACCGTGCCATCAGCGAGCGACACAGCCAGTGAAATAGTT
>JARFQX010000536.1 GCA_029287555.1 Rubripirellula sp.
CATCGAGTGATTCCGCTTGCGCCTCGGCCCACCCCATCCAGGCTTCCCGATTGCTTTCCCAGCATGCCCATCCAAGGAACAGCAATACGACGCAGGAGAACGTCACGAAGGCGACGGCGAGCGGGAACAACTGGCGCGTCCATGCCAGTGTCTTGGTTCGCAGCGGGCTCGCCGCCAGGTAGACAGGCAGCCCCCGCGACGCTTCGCCCGATTCGAGCGTTCGCGAAACCGCTATTCCGGCACAGTAGGCAAAAAGGAACAACGCTGTCACAACTCCAAAACCACCGACCGGGACGAACAAGGCGTACAAGACAATCATGGGGATCACGAAGAACAGATAGATCTTGCGAATCCAGTGATTCGAACGCTGAAAGTCGTGCCAAAACAAAGCGTGCGCCTGATCGCGATAGGTCCTCACGGGCGGCAACGTCGTCTCACCAAGCGTACCGTTCGCGGCCGAGGCAAGTCGTCGCGACGGTTCGTCCGTCGGTATGATTCCGCCGGGATTGATTCGAGCGAGCTGAGTCGAACGGATCAAGCAAACGATGCCTCCGACGTAAAGGGACACGCAGCCGATGCCGCTGGCAACGATAGCCGGCGCTCGCCACTCGACATGTTCGATCGTTGGTGATGCAATGGCGCCGACCAAGGCGACGTAGAGAAAAATCACGGCAACTACAAACCACACAAGTCGCAAGAGCGAATGGCGGACCGGTCGCCAGGAAAGAACCATGATCCAAACGCCAATCGCCGAAAGGGCGACACAGGGCATCAATACGGGAATCGACGAAGAACCGATCCACCGAACGATCGAAACAAACAAGATCCACAGCCCGCTGATCCACGCGGTCTTCAAAACCACCGGCACGATCGCGATCTTCCAGTCGTCGATTGGCATCCGCAGGATCCAGTGATTGCATCCACTCTCGTGCTGAACGAGGTCCTGTTCGAGTCCGTAATCGAACAAGACAATCGCCGCGATGCCCGATGGCAACAACGAAAGCAACAGCGCGATCGTCGCAACATCATCGCTCCGGGGACCCGGCGACCAAATGTGCCAGCCAATCGCAACGCAGGCACCTGTCAACACGCTCAGTGACAAGCCGACCAGCAGCCAGCGATGGCGTGCGATGGAAAGTCGGACCAGGGCTGTAAGCTCAGACATCGGTGGTTACCTCGTCGCTCGCAGCCGATCCGGTGGGCGATGCTTCACTTCCCACTCGGGCTTCGAACCACCTTCCCAGCGAAACAGCGCGCTCGTCGATGACCGTGCACTGCTTCCACAGGGCGTCCATGTCGGCTTCCCCGGCCGTCCGCACCACCGACCACTCTTCGCCGGATCGCCTCCAGCCAAAGAAGCCGCCAATTTGCGGTGGCCCGGACCAAACGGAATGGGGACGGCAAACCAATTCACGGTATCGCAACTCCAGCTGTTCCGCCGTGAGTGCATCGATGATTTCACCCTCGTGCATCAACGCAACGGAATCGCACACTCGATCCACCTCATCGAGCAAGTGACTCGAAAACAGCACGGTGCGGCCGTCTTCACTAATCGTGCGAATGATCGCCTCGAGAATGTCGCTGCGAGCGATTGGATCCAGTCCGCTGCTTGGCTCGTCCAGCAGCAACAACTTGGGGCGATGGGCGATCGCAACCAACAGCCCGGCCCGCGCTCGTTGACCTTTGGAAAGCGAACGCAGTCGTGATTGACGACTGAGCGAGAATGTTTCACATAATTGCCGCGCGTAGGCATCATCCCAGCTTGGATAAATGGCGCGAGTGAAGTCGATCAGCTCACCCACTCGCATCCACTTGGGCAACGAATCCTCCTCGGTCAGGTAGCCGACCCGTTTCAACACCCCTTCGGGATCGCGAACCGGATCGTCGCCCAGCACCGTGACTCGGCCCTGCTGTGCTTGGAAAGATCCGATCAAGTGGCGAATCAGCGTGGTTTTGCCCGCGCCGTTGAGACCCACTAGACCATAGATGGAGCCGACGGGGATCTGCAACGAGACGTCACGCAGCGCCCGCACGCCGCGAAACGTCCGACTTAAGCGTTGGACGTCGACTGCCAGCATGGCTTCCGCTTGGAGGTTCATCGTAGCCTCTTGGTTTTGGTGATCTGGGCGTCTCGCTTGCGAAGCAAATCGAGAAGATCGCCGACGGAGAAGCCGAGTTGGCGCGACTGGATGATCAGTTTGTCCAGGTGCGGTGTAAGCAGTCGCCGACGCTCGGCCAGGGAACGGGTCGCGGGCAGTTCTGCGACAAACGTTCCAGTCGTTCGTCGCTTTTCGACCAGCCCCTCGTTTTCCAGTTCGCGATAGGCCCGGGCCACCGTGTTCGGATTGACCCGCAAATCCTCGGCCAACCCACGAATCGTGGGCAACTCGTCGCCGACAGCTAGTTGACCCGACATGATTCGATATTGAATCTGGTCGACGATCTGCTGGTAGATCGGGACGCCGTCCGAGGAGATGTGTAACTGCATGATTGCACCGTTGTATTAGCTGAATAATACAATGGGAAGCCGCGGCTGTCAATGGCTTGGCTGTCAACGGCGGCTGTCAACGGCTTGGCCGCGATGGTGCCCCGCTCCGGCAGATTGGCGACAGGCGGCGCCCTTGTTCGCCGATGATTTGGCGTGAAACTGTTGACTTGAGCAAAAAATCGCCGCCGCAGCGTCTAATGGAAGAAAGTGGTCTTGTCACGCGACGACGGAACTTGCGATAGCCCTTGGTTCGGAAAGGAGCTCTCCGCGGCCCGCTCATCGGAGCGGGCGCCGCAAA
>JARFQX010000994.1 GCA_029287555.1 Rubripirellula sp.
TCACAGCTGGCAGCTCGATTGCTTCCAATGAGTCCGATTTCGCAATCGGCGGCGGCATCTTCAACGGTGGCATCCTGGTCGTCACCGATAGCGATGTCTCGGGCAATTCTCAAAGAGACTTTGACGGTCTCGGCGGCGGCATCGGCTCTGCCAACGTTCATCCCGTCACCGGAGTGTCACTTCTGGGACCCGTGGAAGTCATCATCATCAACTCCACGATTCGAGACAACGTCGGTGCCAGCGGCGGCGGGATCTTTACCGGCGAAGGAACCGAGTTGGATGTTGTCGACAGCACATTCACCGGCAACGAAGCGTCGGGCGAGGTCGGTCTAACCGGTGGAGCGATCCACAATCTGGGATCGATGACGGTGACCTCGAGCACGTTGCACGATAATCTCGCTCAGGACTACGGTGGCGCCATCTACGCTGCCGGTCAATCAATTTCCACGCTGGTCAATTTGACCGTCTCGGGCAATGAAGCGTTTCGAGGAGCCGCGGTCGATACGTTCGACGATGCGGTCATGACAATCGATCACTCAACGATTGCTTTTAACCTCGGAGGAGCCGTCAGTCATCGCGGCCTGAGCCTGGAACTATTCAACTCCATTCTGGCGAGGTCGACGAACTTTTCAGGAAATCCGACGGTGAGTGTTTCGGGTGAGGTTACCAGTCTCGGATACAACCTGTTCGAGCGCCCGGCGATCACCACGACGGTGACAAGTGACCTGATCAACGAGAACCCGCTCCTCTCACCGCTTGGCGATCATGGCGGTCCCACGCTCACGCACGGATTGCTGCCGGGAAGTCCGGCGATCAACTCTTCGGTCACCAGGTTGTCAGCCGACGATCCGGTCAGCGATCAGCGAGGAGTCGACCGGGTCGTCGGTCCTGCCTTGGACCGCGGCGCATTCGAATCGGAACCGCCGGCCACCATGCGAGTCGACAACCTTGGCGACGTTGTCAACGGGTTCTACGGCGAGGGTGACTTCACTCTGCGCGAAGCCGTTCTTTGGGCAGAGCAGATTCCGGGCCCCGATACGATAGGATTCGCCGATACCTTGATTGAATTCCTTCAGGGACAGCCGGAAGAGGATCCGCTGCAGTTGGTTCTTGGAGGAACGCAGATTGTCTTGAATGGTGAGCTTTCAATACGCGGCCCCGGCGCGGACATCCTCTCGATCAGCGGTGATCAACAGAGTCGGCTCTTTGAAGTGGCTCCCGATGCTGTCGTCGCGATTTCGGGGCTTGAGCTGACCCAAGGTAAAGTCGGTTCGCCCGGTGGCGCCATTTACAACAGCGGCCGCTTGTCTCTGTTCGATGCGATCGTCTCCAAGAGTGATTCGGGATCGAGCTCCGGTGGTGGCATCTATAACGCGTCAACCGGCGTTCTATCGCTCGACTCGGTTCACGTTACCGGCAACCGGGGTAATGGTGGAGGCGGCGTTTATGCGAACGGACCCATTACCATTTCGAACAGCACGGTGTCGAAGAACATCAGCAACGGTCAGGCGGGTGGCGTGTACGTTGTTGGAAACGGAAACCAGTTGACCGCCGTGAACTCGACTTTCTCGGGCAATCGATCGAACCGCGGCGGTGGTGGCATCAGTTTCGACAACGGTACCATCGGTGAATTGAACCATGTAACGATCACCGGGAATCGCGCCGAGCAGGATGATGATGATCAAACCGGAGGCGCCACCGACCAAGGTGGGGGAATCCGATCCGTCCAGAGCATTTCCGGTAACTCGCTGGTCACTTTGAACAATTCAGTGGTGTGGGGGAACTTCAGCTTCTTTCAACCCCATGACATCACCGGACCAATCGAGCCGGCGAGCAGCTATAACCTGATTGGAATTGGTGGAGCGTTTCCCGGCGCGGGAAACCAGACCGGCGTGGCCGATGCACTTCTCGGTACGCTTCGCCAAGGCGTCGGCCGCACGCCCACCCACGCGCTGCGGCCCGGCAGTCCGGCGATCGACGCGGCCTCTCCTGAGAGCACGCTGGATTTGGATCAGCGAGGATTCAGCCGACCGATCGATGACGCCAGTGTCGCCGGAACATCCAACGTTGACATCGGAGCCTTCGAATACGTTCCTCCGATCCTGAGCAACCCGATCGTCGTCGACACACTCTCGGGTGCCGCCGACGGCTACTACGCCGATGGCGAGGTTTCGCTTGGGGATGCCATAGCCTTGACCAATGCCAGCGACCAGCACGATGCCATCGTTTTTGATCCAGCCCTGTTTGGCGATGGCGATCAAGCGGCGATCGATGATGTGGTGAACGTGGCCTTGGCAGTTCCCGTCGAGATTCGCTCCACGCCATCGTTGGACGCACCGGAGGCTGGAGTCGATGGCGATGCGAACACGTCCTGGGCCTCCAACGATAACCAATTAGCAGCGGGCGAAGCACCGTTGTATGAATTGACCTTCGAGGACGAAATCATCGCGACGGGCATCACGTTTCGTTCGGCGGAAAGTGAACCCGACTTCCTTTGGATTCAGTTCGATCTATTTGATTCGGAAGAACGGGTCCTCTATTCGGAGTCAATCCAATTGCCGGACGCAGACCTGCCGGCCGAGCGACGAAGTACGTACGTGGAGTTGCCACAACTTGCCGGCGTCAAACGTGTTCGGATGACAAGTATCGAAGCAGAACCGAATGCGGCGTTTTCCGAGATCGAGGTCTACGGCGTGGCGGGCATTATCGAGCTTGACGGCGAAGAACTGATCGTCACGTCCGACGTGTCCATCACCGGCCCTGGCGCCGACAAGTTAAAGATCAGCGGCCAGCGGCAAAACCGTGTGCTTCGAGTTCTAGACACCAGAGTACAAGTTACTGGAGTCGCACCAGTGGTGTCCATTTCGGGGGTATCGATCGTCAACGGTCTGTTGCCATTCGGATCCGGCGAGGGAGCCGATGGTGGGGCGATTCACAACCAGGGCGACCTGACGCTGGTCGATGTCTACGTTGCCGATAGCGCGACCGAGGAATACCGATTTGTCCGTGCGGGTCGAGGCGGCGGGATCTTCAACGACGGAACGTTAACGCTCGAACGATCCACCGTCGCCTACAACTCGGCCGTCAATCACGGCGGTGGGATCTACAATGAAGGTGTCTTGAATCTCATCAACAGCACGATTTCGTCCAATGACGCGACGAGGGCGCCGGCGAGCCAGCTTTCCGACGCACCCTACGGCGGTGGCATCTACAACGCCGCAGGCGGCGAGGTCAACGCTTCCTTCTCGACCATCGCGCTGAACGCGGGTGAATTCGGGGGCGGTATTTACAACATGGGAACGTTGGCCATTGGTAGCACCATTCTGGCCGAAAACGTCGCCACGCGCGATGAGTCGGAGGATGGTTTCAATCAGAATCCGGCGAACCTTGTCAGCAATGGCTTCAATATCATCACGGACAATTCCCAATTTGGTCTCTCACAAGTAAGCGACCAGATCGGCGATCCGCTCTTGACCGACCTGATTGCGATTCAGGGAAGCGTTCCGATGCACGGCATCTTGCCTTCCAGTCCTGCGGTTGACAGCGGAGACCCAGCGGGCTTTCCCGCGACGGATCAACGGGGTGGCGCGAGACCGCTTCCCGCCAGTGGCGCGCCCGATGCCGGTGCGTACGAGCTCGAGTCCTTTACATGGGAAGCCCAGCTGGTCGTCGATTCCTTTTCCGATGTGCTCGATGCCGATTACTCCGCCGGAAGTCTGACCCTTCGCGAAGCGATTCTTTGGGCGAATGCAAAGGACGGGACCGCCGCCGCAGTCGATCAGATCACGTTCGATCCCGCGTTGGTTGCCGACCTCGCCCTGGGACGCTTCGACAACACGCTACGACTGCGAGACGGCGAACTGCTGATCTCCGACGATTTGGAAATCCTCGACCCGGGCGCGGTGCTTGCCACTCCACTTGCCGGTGCGTCGATTCTTCGGATCAGCGGGGATCGCAAGTCTCGCGTCTTGTCGATCGCTACCGGCGTGACCGCCCACATCAAGGGAATCACCATCACCGGCGGAAGGCAGGTCGACACGGACCCGTTTGGTTCAGACGGAGGCGGCATCCTGAACCGCGGTGATCTGACGCTCGAGGAGGTGGTTGTCGCAGGGAATTTTGCCAATCAGCAGGGCGGTGGCATCTACAACGCCGCGGGAGCGGTCTTGAACATCAGTCGGAGTACGATTGACGCGAATCAAACAAACTTTGGCAATGGTGGGGGCATCAGCAACGACGACGGCATCCTGCTGGTGTCCACGACAACGATCGCCAACAACCAAGCGGGCAGCACCAATCAGGACAACGCGAGCGGCGGTGGACTGGCCAATATTGGCGAGGCGAGCATCCTTCGCAGTTCGATTCATCACAACCGGGCCCAGCGAGACGGCGGCGGGATTCGGGCTGGTTTTCCGTCGAGCCTGATCGTTGAAAACTCGACCATCTCCAACAACCGAACCGTGACGGCCGCTGTCGCCGGCAAAGGCGGCGGCATTCACGTTCTGGGGGATGTCGAATTCTACCACGTCACGTTGGCCGAAAATGAATCGACCGGA
>JARFQX010001020.1 GCA_029287555.1 Rubripirellula sp.
GAGCACGAGCACGAGCACGAGGAGTTCCGCACTGTTCCGCTATCGCGCACGCTTATTTAGCATCCGGAAGCCGGCACCGGGCATCCGACATCCGGCACCGGGCATCCGGTGCCTGCCCGAGCGGCTTCGCTTCAGTCATACTTGGTAGCCATGGCTGAGCAATCCAACCCATCGCCGAATGTCGTCCCTGGGGCGTGCACCGATCACCGAATCGAGTTGCTCGCCCCGGCTGGCGATTGGCAGTGCGTGCGGGCAGCCGTTGAGAATGGGGCCGATGCGATCTACTTCGGTTTGGATTGCGGCTTCAATGCAAGGTATCGGGCTCAGAATTTTGGTCTCAACGATTTGCCCGAGTTGGCGGCCCATTTGCGAAGTCGAGGCGTTCGCGGCTACGTCACGCTCAATACGTTGGTGTTTCCCAATGAGTTGCCGAAGCTTGCTGGCGTGATCGAGCGCGTTGGCGCCTCCGGGATCGATGCGGTATTGGTCCAGGATTTTGGGGTCGCTCGGCTGGCTCGGGCGATTTGCCCTGACTTGGAGGTGCACGCTTCGACCCAGATGAGTTTGACCAGTCAGGAGACGATTCAAGTTGCCGCTCAGCTTGGGATCTCTCGCGTGGTCCTCGCCCGGGAGTTATCGGTCGCCGAGATCTCTCGGATCGCTTCGGCTACCGAGATGCCATTGGAAGTCTTCATTCATGGGGCCCTTTGCGTCGCCTATTCGGGTCAGTGCTTGACGAGTGAATCGCTCGGTGGCAGAAGTGCGAACCGCGGACAGTGTGCCCAGGCTTGCCGACTGCCCTACGACCTTGTTTGTGATGGCGTTGATCGCGATCTCGGTGAGGTTCGCTATCTGCTCAGCCCACAAGATTTGGCTGGGTATGAATCGATTCCGGCATTGATCAGGGCTGGTGTTGCTTCGCTCAAGATCGAAGGCCGGCTGAAATCGCCGGAGTACGTTGCCAACGTCACGCGGCAGTACCGTACCGTGATTGACGCGGTCGAATCGGGTCATGCCGTTGCGGTCTCCGCGACCGCACGTCAGGAGATGGAACTGTCGTTTTCGCGAGGTTTCTCGCCCGGTTGGCTGGAGGGGAACGATCACAAACGATTGGTCAGGGGCCTCGATTCCGCCAAGCGGGGCATCGAGCTGGGTCGGGTCATCGATGTGAAGCGGCGGATGATTTCCCTGCGCCCCTCGGCGCCGCTTGCCTTGGGGGACGGACTGGCGATCCGCGTGTCCCATCAGGAAGTTTCCGCGCACCGTGAGGATCAGGGGGGTCGAATCTACGTCTTGCGTGACCGACAAGGTGGGGCCTGCAAGCGGCTTGAGGCGGGAGAACTTGGTTGGATTGGATTCGGTCAGGGCGAAATCGATTGGTCGGCCGTCCATGTCGACTCGGTCGTGTTCAAGAACGATGATCCCAAGTTGAATCGTCGACTGCGTAAGACATTCTCGGGCGACGATCCAGCTGAGCGGCAGCGGCTTGATGTTGGCGTGGAGGCGATCGCCGGTAAGCCATTGCGTTTGGTGGGACGTCTGCCCGACGGGCTTGAAGTCGAGGTGGTTGGCGAGGAGCCCCTGTCACCTGCCATTCGCCAGCCAATCGAATTGGTGGTGATGCGAGAAAAACTGGCGCGGCTCGGTGGCACTCCCTTCGTTCTCGGTGATGTGCAGGCGACCATCGAGGGATCGCCGATGGTGCCAATGGGGATGCTCAATCGGCTTCGACGAGAACTTGTGGGTGCCGTGACGGAGCGGTTGGAGTCGGTTCCTCCGCGTCACATCGACGTCCGGGCGGGACGAGCGTTGCTGCAGCCGATCGCGGAGACCGGTCCCGACGATCCAACTCCGTCGCGTGTCAACTTGGCGGTGCTCTGCCGCGAGCTGGATCAGGTGGCCCCCGCGTGTAGCGTTGCGGACCTCGTCTATGTGGACTTTCATGACATCCGCAAGTACGCCGATGCCGTGGCACTGGCGCGGGATCATGGTGTTCCGATTGGGCTGGCATCGGTGCGGATGCAGAAGCCATCGGAAATGGGATTGCTGCGCGTGCTCGGTCGCCATCGGCCCGATTTGATCCTCGCCAGGAATCTCGCGGCGATCGCATTCTGCGAGGACCAGTCGCTCGATTGCGTCGCTGATTTCTCGCTCAACGTTGCCAATCATCGGTCGGCCCAGTGGGTTCGTTCACTCGGTGCCCAGCGAGTTACCGTGTCGTACGATCTGAATCGCGAGCAGATTCGCGGGTTGATCGATTCGCTTCCTGCCAGCTGGTTGGAGGTGGTGGTTCACCAGCACATGCCAATGTTCCATATGGAGCACTGCGTTTTCTGCAGCGTGCTGTCGCCTGGAACGGACAAGACGAATTGCGGTCGTCCTTGCGATCGCCACGAGGTCAAGCTTCGGGATCGTGTCGGCGCCGAACACCCGCTGCAAGCCGATGTGGCTTGTCGCAACACCCTATTCAACGGGACACCCCAGAGCGGCGCGGAGATCGTCGGCGACGTGGTCGATCTGGGCGTACGTTGGTTGCGCGTGGAGTTACTCCAGGAGGACGCCTCCCAGACGGTTTTGACGCTTCAGAACTATCGGCGGTTACTCGCCGGCGAAATCACGGCTCGTGAGGTGTGGCAGCAACTCCGGGCCACGAATCGTCTCGGCGTTACGCGAGGGACCCTGGAGACAAAGCGAAATCCGTTGGCGATTCTATGAAGTCGCATTGAGCGTACTTGCAGCGGGGGCGAAATTCAGAGCGATCGATGGGGCCGGCGCGTTTCGCAACATCCGGATTCCATTGCTGCGCAAGGGATCTTGCATCAGTTCGCAAAGGGAGACGGCGTCGAGCGGAGGTGAGAACAGTGAGCCTTGCGCCGCGTTGCAGCCCCATTTTCTTAGGCACTCTAGCTGATGAACCGAGTCGACGCCTTCGGCAATGATGCCGGCTTTGAGGTGATGCGCAAGTTGGACGATGGCCTGCGCGATCACGGCATGACTGTGGTCGGTCGCAATCGACGCCGTAAAGCTCTCGTCAATCTTCACCGCTGCGATTGGGTAGTCCTGGAAGCAAGTTAGCGATGAGTAGCCTTTCCCAAAATCATCGATCTGGATACGGATCCCGGTTCGATGAAGTTCGCGCATGGTGTGCAGTACCTGCTCATCGCTTCGAGTGTCCTTGGACTCATTGATCTCAAGTTTCAAACGATGACGTTCGAATCCAACTCGCAGCAAGAGGTTTTCCAGCCGTTCGAAGAATAGAGGGTCGCTCAGGTGTTGCCTGGAGACGTTGACGCCGAGGTAGAACGCTGAATCAAAGACTTTGCCGTGTTGTTCCAAGCACTCCATGAACTCTCGCATGGTCCTTTCTAAGACCCACTCACCAACGCGAGCGCTGAGCCCGATCTCTTCGATCATCGGCAGAAACTGGGTGGGTGGGATCGAACGTCCGTCAGCCAGGTTCCATCGAAGCAGGGCTTCGGCACCGAGTATTTTCCCACTGCGTAAATCCACAATTGGCTGGTAGTTCAGGGCGAAAGTTTCCTGTTCCACCGCGGCGCGAAGCGCGTCTTCGAGTTCGAGTCGAGCGACCAAGTCGTCACGCATCGTGTGATCGAAGACAGCGACCCGTCCCTTGCCAGAATTCTTGGCCCGATACATCGCGGTGTCGGCGTTTCTGAGTGCTTCGTGCGCGTCTCGCACCGTCTGATTGAGAAACGCGACTCCCACGCTGGTGCCGATGTTGACAAGACGCTCGCCAATCCGGAATGGCTCAGCGATCCTTGCGACAATCTGCTCAGCGAGGCGGACCGCTTGTTCGTGATCGTGGAGGTTCTCGCAAAGTACCACGAACTCATCTCCGCCAAGCCGAACGGTTTCTCCCCGTTTGGCGAACCGGCCGGTGGTTGCGTGATTTCGAACGCACTTCTTGAGGCGGGCCGCGACCTGGTTGAGCAGTTCATCGCCGGCGTCGTGCCCGAGGCTGTCATTAATGATCTTGAAGTTATCAAGATCCAGAAACAACACGGCATGAAGCGACCGGTCTCCATCGCCGGCTCGATGGGCGAGTCGCGTCAGTTTTTTGATCAAGTAGGGTCGGTTGGGAAGTCGTGTCAGGGCATCTCGGTGCGCCATGTCGCGCATAGCCCTTTCGGCCTGTCGCCGCCGTTCGACTTCCTGCCCTAGTTCGCGCACCCGCCGTCGCTGAATCGCTGACAGTCGGCTCTTCTCACTCAAGGCGAGCGCCAGTTGCCTCGCCTCATCGGATTCGAACGGCTTCTTGAGCAGCAAGAGGCGATCGTTGTAGCCGAGACGGCGGAGCACGTTCTCCCAGATGTGATCGCTGTAGGCGGTGCAGATCACGACGTGCAGGTCGGGATCGATGTTCCAAAGCAATTCGGTGGTTTCCATTCCATCCAGGCCCTGCGGCATCCGCATGTCGACGAACGCGACCGCGTATCGCTGTTTGGTTTTTACAGCGTGTCGGACCATGGCGGCCGCTTGTTGACCCGAGTTGGCATGCTGCAATTCGTAGCAAGGCCGCTTCTTCCGTTGCTTCTCACGTTCGCGGATGCTGTCCGCTCCCAAGAACCGCGTTTCGAAGTCCGAGAGGGCTTCGTCGTCGGGCGGTTCGGCAGCGAAGATCCGGTCGAACGAATCGTGGATCGCCTGTTGGTCATCCACGATCAAGAGCCGTCGTGGGGGGTTCGATTTGCTCATGATGTCGTCATCGAGAGGTTGGTCGATTCAGCTTGGAAGGAGCCGTCGATCGCCACTTGGCAACCGCTGTCACTCGGCAGTTCCACCACGAAGGTCGCTCCGCGCTCGGGTCCATCACTCCAGACGCTGATCGATCCACCCAGTCGCTTCAGGGTCAGGGCGCAGAAATGGAGGCCGAGTCCGGTGCCGCTCTGACGTGTCGTGAAGTGAGCATCAAAGACTCGCTGCATGGTGTCTTCCGTCATTCCGCAACCGGTGTCACGAAAGATGATGAGAACGCTTTCCTGCTGCTGGGTGACTTCAATGGTCAAGACACGCGGCCGATTCTGGACTTCTCGCAGAGCCTGCTGGGCATTACCGATGATGTTGATCATGGTTTGCAGGAGTAAAGAGCGATCGGAGTGCACTGGGGTCGTCAAATCGCCGGCGGTCTCGACCGAAATGGCGTCCTCGTCAAGTCTTGCGCGGCAGCACGTGATGGCTTCTTCAATCACCTCGTCCAAGCAAATCCGAGTCGACTTGATCGTTGGGTCGGCATGCCTTTGCTGATCACGAATCACGTCATGAATGTGACAGATGTTGTCGTGAAGTGTCGCCAGCAACACGAGAATCGATTCCTGGTCGGACTTCAAAGAGCCAGCCAGCCCTTCCAGGTAATTGGGGATGGCGGACAACAGCACTTCATTCCCCCGATCGGTGCGAAGACGTTGGGCCAATTTGTCGAGCGGTCCGATGCGAAGTCCCTCGATTCCCGAATTGGCAGCTTCGAGCAGGCTGTTGACGTTGGTTAGCACGTTGCCCACGTTGTGGATCACGTTACTCGCCACCTGGCTGCGACCGGCAGCTTGAGAGGCTCGGCCGAGTTGTGTTTGCGTGTCGCTTAGCTTGCGCACCATTTCGTCGAACGCGCCGGCGAGTTGACCAATCTCGTCATCACGCTCGAGCAACATCGGCGCGGTTGAGAAGCCTTCCTCGGCAACCCGGTTTGAATGCTCGCGGATCGCGGCCAGCGGGCTGATCACAATCCGCTGAAGCAGCACCAACAACATCAACAAGGCAGCAATGGAACCGAAGATGAAAGAGTTGTTCGCCAGCGCCGAGGTACGTTTGGACCGGGCCGTGATATCACGGGGGACCCGAACACAAACATTCGCAATCTTCTCACCATCGACGCCCGACAAAGGGACTTCCATTGCCAACATCGCCCGATCGCTCCATCGAGACTCCTTCAGCGGTCCGGACGGATTGACTGGGGGTGAATCTCTCTCCGCCATCGGTCCGCTTGGGCGGATTGAAAAGTCAACTTGGGTCTGACGACGGACATTCTGCAGCAAGCCTCCGTCGACGGGCCTGGCAACGACAAGAAGTCTCTGGCTCGTTGGGGCTTCCGGGCGTTGCGCTTGCGTTGGCGCGACCGCATAGAGGGCGAGTTGTCGGTCGCCGATTCGCGTGATACCGCGAGTCCGTTGTTCGCCGGATCGCCGATGGTATCGGAGTAATGGCTCGAAGTCGGTTTGTACCTCGGCAACGGTTGGTTGAGTCGCCCGTTCTTTGGGGTCCGATCCCGGCTGCGTCAATCCCTTTTGAATCCAAGTCCAGCCGGATTCGGGATCGTGATGGGCAACCCAGTACGATCGTTCCTCGGTGACTACGCTAGCTTGACCGCCTTCGGACGCGAGGCCCGCCCTGCGTGGGCTGCCATTGAACCAGGCCGCCCAATGTCGGGTCACAGCCGTCAGGTGCTCGACTTCCGAATCGAAGGCGGCCAGGACGCGCTTGGAATCCCGAACGGCGCGTGCCTGTTCCAAGGCAGCGAACTGGGGTTCAATCACGTGCCGGCGAACGATCTCGTCAAGCAACAGAAAGAGAACGAAGATTGCGGCCAACGAGAGCACCAGCTTGCTGCGCAGCGATCCACGGTGCGTGCGCGCGTCATCCAGTGCCGGTGACTGGATCACCTGCGCGGTTTCGCCTTCCGACTGTTGGGGCGTTGTCTTCATGAAGTCTGGGCCCTGCGACCGTGTGCACAAGAGAACTTTACGTTCTCTGAGCCTGACGCTTCGTGGCTTGCTCAAGAGATTCAACGAAGCGAATTGATCGAAGCGGGCGAGGGCCGGTGGAAGGGATTCTTCCAGATGGGAGGGTGCCGACGCGAGTACCGATCTCTGAGCCGGCCGGATCTGGCGGCACTTTTTCGGCGGAGGGCCCCCGCTGCTAGCTGCCTTCGTCGAGGCCAAAGAA
>JARFQX010001063.1 GCA_029287555.1 Rubripirellula sp.
TCACAGCTCCGACCGCCATCCGGGCGATCAAGCGAGAAGACCCCGGGGGAAAACTTGCCGCGCAATACGATACCAGCGCCCTGCGGTACCTGTTCCTTGCCGGTGAGAGATGTGACGTCGCGACGCTCAAGTGGGCACAGAAATTGTTGCACGCCCCTGTGATCGATCATTGGTGGCAGACCGAGTCGGGTTGGCCGATGGTCGCCAACTCGGCCGGCCTTGAACTGCTGCCGATCAAGCCGGGATCGTCGACCAAACCGGTCTGCGGCTACGATCTCCACGTGCTTGACTCCGAGGGCAACGATGTGCCGCCGGGCGAGGAAGGTTCGCTGGCAGTTCGACTACCGTTGCCACCGGGCTGTTTGACAACGCTGTGGAACAACCCAGAGCGATTCCAGAACGCATATTTCCGGACGTATAGCGGGTTCTATCTCTGTGGAGATGGCGGTTATCTAGACGAAGATGGTTACGTGTACATCACCGGTCGCCTGGACGACGTGATCAATGTTGCAGGCCACCGACTTTCAACGGCGACGATGGAAGAGGTGGTTGCCGCGCATCGGGCGGTGGCCGAGTGTGCCGTGATAGGCACGGCGGACGAGCTGAAGGGGCAGGTGCCTATGGGGTTCGTCGTACTGAAGGTTGACGTCGACATCGAACCCCGCACCGTCGAGCGTGAAATCATCGAAATCGTGCGCAAGCAACTGGGCCATATTGCCACTTTGAAACGCGTTCACGTTGTCAATCAATTGCCCAAGACGCGGTCCGGCAAGATCCTGCGCCGTACCATACGATGCCTGGTCGAAGGCGAGAGTTTTCGGACCCCATCAACGATCGAAGACCCTGCTGCACTGGATGAGATGTCAGCTACGTTGCGAGCCGCAGCCAAACCGGAATCCACTGCCTCGGAATAGTCAGCCCCTAGATTCAGTCCGCATGAATAGCAAGATCACAATCATCGACCACAGGACGGGAAAGCCGTACGATTTGCCGGTGGATCAAGGCGCGATCCCCGCTATCGAACTGCGGAGGGTGAAGGAATCCGACGACGATCTCGGATTGATGAGTTACGATCCGGGTTTCAAGAACACAGCCTCTTGTCGCAGCAAGATCACGTTCATTGACGGCGCTCGCAGCATCCTGCGTTATCGGGGTTATCCGATTGAGTCCCTGGCTCGCGACAGCAATTACCTGGAAACGGCTTACCTGTTGATTCAAGGCGTGCTTCCGGGTCGTGACGATCTGGATGGGTGGGTTGAGCAGATCAAGCGGCATCGCGATCTGCCGGAATGCATCCAGCAAGTGATCAAGGCGTTTCGATCCGACGCCCACCCGATGGGCGTCCTGATCAGTTCGATTGCCGCGTTGTCGACGTGTTACCCAGAAGCCAGGCGACTGGATGATACGCAGACACTGGAGCAGCAGACATATCGGCTGATCGGCATGATGCCGACGATCGCGGCCTATTCTTTGCGTCATCGGCTGGGGCTCGACGTCATCGCTCCCGATGCGAACCTGGGCCACACCGGTAACTTCTTGCGCATGCTCGGGCAGCGACAGAAATCGGGTGGCGTCGCGGAGATTTCTGAAAAGGTGCTCGACGTGATCTTGCTGCTGCACGCCGATTTGGAGCAAAACTGCAGTGCCAACGTGATGCGGTGTGTGGCAAGTTCGCTAGGGGATCCCCACTGCGCGACTGCCGCCGCCGTTGCAGCTCTTTCGGGACCGCGACACGGCGGGGCCAATGAGCGAGTCTTGGAACAACTGCGCAAAGTTGGATCGAAGGATCAAGTCCCCGGTTTATTGAAGCGAGTCAAGGCACGCGAGGAACGCCTGATGGGTTTCGGGCATCGCGTGTACCGTGACTACGATCCGCGAGCACGGATCTTGAAGCAAATCGCCGAAGACGTATTTGCCGAGATCGGATCGAGTCCGTTGTTGGATGTTGCCAAGGAGCTCGAGCGGGTCGCACTGGAAGACGATTTTTTCGTGCAACGAAGACTTTATCCAAACGTTGACTTCTATTCGGGCATTATTCTGGACTCGATCGGATTTCCAGCCAACGAGTTCACGGTCCTGTTTGCGATCGCGCGGACAGCGGGTTGGCTGGCCCAGTACAGGGAGTTCTTAGCGGACGCCGAGCAAAGCATCGCGCGTCCGAGACAGATCTATGACGGAGAAGATGAACGTGAATACATCCCCATCACGGATCGCTAGGCCAGGGTCGCAGGCAACGCCTCGATGCCGTCGGTTTGAGACGTAGCCGGTTTGCATGGTTACGACGCAACGTTCGGGACAGTTTCGTTTCCAAAGCCAGATTGATGTTTTTGAACGATTGGTTGACCAGGAGAAACCTCTATACGCCCGAGCGAGTAGCGGTTGTCGATGATGCGGACGGTTGCCGCTACCGCTACTGCGACCTGCAACGGCGCGCGATCCGCCTCGCACATCTTCTATGCACAACTTGTGAGATACGACCGGGCGATCGCGTCGCCTGTCTTTCCACCAACCGAATCGAGTACATCGATCTCTATTTCGCCTGCGGCAAATTGGGCGCGGTTCTGGTGCCTTTGAACGTCCGGTTGCCGGCGGCAGGCATCATTGAATTGCTGGAGGACTGCCAGGCGAAAGTACTCGTCTATGAAGCGGAATTCGCTGAGGCCGCCGATGCCGCCCAGCGAGCGAGCGTTGTAAGTCAAGGCTTGCGGATCGATGGTCAGGGAAGCAGTACTGAAACGTTGACCGAATGGTTGGCAGAGGCGGATGCAACGGTGCCGCCCTTCGACGTTTTCCCGGCGCAGGAGTCCGACATTGCCATGATTCTCTACACGTCCGGCACCACCGGTCGGGCAAAGGGCGCGATGATTCCTTTCCGCCAGATTCATTGGAACGCATTGAATACCATCATCGGGCTGCAACTGAGCGAGAAGGATACTGCCTTTCTGAACATGCCGCTGTACCACACCGGCGGATGGCATGTGTTGTTCACGCCGCTGATGCTGTTGGGCGGACGCGTGGTACTGCAGAAGCGTTTTGATCCCCAGCGCTGCAACTCGCTGCTGGGTCCCGAAGCGATTACGATTTTGTTTGGTGTGCCAACGACGATGCGGATGATGTGGGAGGCGGACAACTTTTCCGCGGCTGACTTTTCAAGCGTGAGGTTCGCGATCTTTGGCGGCGAGTCCTGCCCGCTGGAACTGATCGAAGCCTACGACAATCGCGGCGTCGCGATGCGGCAGGGCTACGGTTTGACCGAAGCAGGCCCCAACTGCTTTTCGTTACCCGCCGGCGACGCGATCCGTAAACAGGGATCGATCGGCTTTCCCAATTTCCACGTAGGCGTGCGGTTGGTCACAGCAGACGGCAGGCAAGCTGAAGTCGGCGAGGTTGGAGAACTTTGGATGAAGGGCCCACATCTGTTTGCGGGCTACTGGAACAACCACGCCGAGACCGACAAGGCGCTCAAGCAAGGATGGCTGGCCACGGGCGACTTGATGACACGTGATGCCGAAGGATATTACAGGGTCGTTGGCCGCAAAAAAGACATGTACGTCAGCGGTGGCGAAAACGTCTATCCGGCCCAGGTCGAACGCATTCTGCAGATGCATCCGGCGGTTGCTCTGGCGGCCGTCATCGGCGTGCCCGACGAGCGGTGGGGTGAAACGGGCTGCGCATTCATTTCGTTTCACCAGGATCAAACCACGAGTGCCAGCGAACTGGACACCTGGTGCAAAGAACACCTGGCCACTTTTCAGTGTCCCACGCAATTTGTCGTGATCCGTGAGATGCCAATCGGAGCGTCAGGCAAGATTGACAAACGAATGCTGGCCCGCCAGATCCAAAAGCACTGAAAGTAGTGGATTCGACGCGCAAACCCAGTCGGCCGTGACGGACATTTGCGACGCGTGGTCGGCAATCGATCAAGTAACAAGCAACAGGACGGTGATGCGATGGACATTTCGAGCGATCAAGAGGCATCGGTTCTGCGGCACATCGAGCAACGCGTGCTCTGGCTCGCTGTGCAGCAGGTTCATCACGCCAACCGCGGATGATATTGGAGATATGACCTTATCATGGGGCTGAAACCGGTGGTACTCAAGATCTGGCACTGAGGCAATCGTACTCGTACTCAGGGCGCAGCCCGGTACTCGTACTCCTACTCGAAAACGAACCTGGGTCACCACGCGGCGGGCTCGATCCTGACGCGGCAATCCAGCGCCAACTTTCATGATCATGATTCCGCGATCGATCGATTATTCTCTGCCTACTTCGTCGCCTTCTGTTGATTGATTTCTTCCATTGGTCAGAAGTCGATCCGCAGCGGCACGACATGAACTGGTGCGTCGTTAATGATTCGATGGTATCTTGATTGGCGGCGAGACCGGCTGGGGTTGGCGAAGTTGGTACCTGCCGCGAAAGCCAGAACAACGAAATGCACGGGAGCAACGGGCCGCGCGTCTCGGTAGTTAGCAACCCAAGCTCCGTTGCCC
>JARFQX010000034.1 GCA_029287555.1 Rubripirellula sp.
GTGCGGCTAAGCCCCAATTACGCCCAGGCCTGGGACACGATGGGTAGCGCGTTGCGCGAGCAGGGCCGGCTCGATGAGGCGGCGGAAGCGTTCCGCCGCGCCCTCGCACTGGACCCCGCATCCCCCGCCATCCACAGCAACGACTTGCAGTGCGAGCAGTACTGTCCGGGGGTGACGCCCGCCAAGCTGGCCAGGCTCCATGCGGACTGGGACGCACGCCATGCCGAACACCTACGCTCCGGCTGGTCCGCCCATCCTAACGACCGCGATCCTGACCGTCCCCTGCGCATCGGCATCGTCTCTCCCGACCTCGGCAACAACCCCGTCGGCATCCTGACGATCCGCGGGTTGGAAGCGCTCGACCCCCAATCGATGCGCCTCTACTTCTATTCCGGACGACGTGGTGATGACGACCGCACGCGCCGCTTCCGGCGCCTCGGTGAATGGCGTGAGGTGCGTCTCCAAAGCGATGACGGCCTGGCCAGGCAGATCCGCGATGATAAGATCGATGTGCTTTTCGACCTGTCCGGCCACGTCGGCGGCAACCGCCTGCCGGTGTTCGCGCGTAAGCCGGCGCCTGTGCAAATCACGTGGGCCGGGTATGTCGGCACGACCGGTCTTAAGGCGATGGATTACCTCGTGGCTGACCCGCACCAGGTCCCCGATGGCGACGACGCCCACTACCGGGAGCGGATCCTCCGCCTAACAGACTGCTACGTTAGCTACGACCCGCCGGCGGAAGCCCCGGACGTCGGCCCATCGCCAGCGGCGCGGGCCGGGACGGTCACGTTCGGCGGCGCTCACAACCCGTCCAAGATCAACCCCGAAGTGGTCGGCGCTTGGGCCGAGATTCTGCGGCGCGTGCCCGACTCTCGGATGCAGCTCCGGTACCGCGGGTTGGACGACCCACCCGTCCAGAGACGCTACCGGGAGCTGTTTACCACACATGGCATCGACCCCGCCCGCGTGGAGCTGTCCGGCTGGTGTCCACCACCGGAACTGCTCGCATGGTACGGAAGCGTGGATATTGCTCTCGACCCCTTCCCCTACTCGGGCGGCGTGACCACCTGTGACGCCTTGTGGATGGGCGTTCCGGTCGTCACCCTCGTGGGCTCAACATTCGCTGGCCGGCACGCCTATACGTACTTGTGCAACGTTGGCCTCACGGAGTTAGCGTGTAAGGACGTCGCCGACTATGTGAAAGCGGCTGTTACGCTCGCCAAAGACACCGAGCGCCTCACAGAATTGCGGTCGCAGCTGCGCGGGCGCATGCTAACCGAAGTTTGTGACGGCACACGGTTCGCCCAGGGCCTGCAGGCCGCCATTCGCGGCGCTTGGCGGGACTGGTGTGCGAGCCACAGCTGACCGGGCCTCCATTCGCAACGCCTCGGGGAAACAACCTCACGCGGGTAGGCAGGCGTATCCACCTAAGAAGACTCGATCATTTCTACCTGACGCCACAAGATCGTCCGAGCCCACGATGGGATCCGAATCTTGAACTGCGAGCCGCGTAGACAACGTCAGCGCGATCGGATCGAACCTCGCTCATGTCGCAGCCACTGGCCGGCGCTTCGGTGCGCGACTTCCCGATCGCGGTGTTGGGCATCGACACGACTGTGCATATCTCAGCCAACCTTTCCGCTCGGCTTCTGCCGCGTCAACGACGCGATGCAGTCGTAGGTCGACGACTCGAATAATGCGTAGGGGGAGTTTGGATGGGTGTACGCTGGGGATCATCCGCTTCCAAAGCCGAGCCCTGCGCGTGGTCCTAATGGTCGCGTCCCCGTCGGTAGACTTCTTCAAACCACCAACCACGTTGCACGTAACTCGAGGCCTCAGTGGCGGGCATTTGCTCAGAAACAAATGCCCGCCTGAACTCCCGCTCATCACGTTGCGTTCGAGATGACCGGGCAACGAGCAGATTCAATCGAGGCTGATCGTTTGCCGGATCTGTTTGACAAAGATCGCGAGCAGACTTTGACGATCGGTGACAATCTCGGCGCGTCCTGTCATCCCCAGCTTGAGTCGCTTGCCCAACTCGCTCGCTTGGGGCGTTTCCGAGGCTAATTCGATCTTCACCACGTAGACCGGCGAGCCTCCTTCTGCGGGTAAGGGTTTCGAATCGGGCGAGATGTATGAGACGATTCCCCCCAGCACGCCATGTGTCTGATAGTCGTATGCCTCGAACTTGATACGGACGGGCATTCCTCGACTCAGATCGCCAACGTCACGGCTTGGGACCGTGACCTCAAAAAGAAGCTCGCGGTCACTGGCAATTTCCAAAGCCGCTTTACCGGGTTGAAGCAGGTCGTTTTCGTGGATGGATCCGGCAATGACGACGCCGCTAATCGGCGCCGTGATATCGGTTTGCCGGCGCTGGGACTGATAGCTCTCGAGTTGTCGCGACGCGGCGGACACTTCTCCCTCGCGCGTCACTCGCTTTGCCGTCAATTCCTCTTTGCGGTATGTATACTCGCGCTGAACAAGCTGAACGGCTCGACGCAGGACCTCGACGTGACCATCGTCCACCGGCAATTCGGCTCGGGCCAACTGTTGCGTCTTACGTTCGACATCCGTCTTGGCGTCGACCCATTCGCTTTCGGTAGCCGCCCTGTGTTCCCGCAGAGCTTCGATCCGTGCGAGATGGCTTCTGGCAGCATCGAGGTCGGCTTTAATTTCGGCGATGTCGGTCTCTCGACTCCGCTCGGCACGCCGCACCTTTTGCCGAGCGTTCTCGAGTTCCGCTTCGGCTTTGGCGTGGGCTGTTGCGAATTGTTGGTCGAGCAGTAACGCCAACTCCCTCAGTTTCACTAATTCTTCACGGCCCGCCTGGATGGTACTGGTCAACTTTTCGATTTCATTGTCGATCGACTCGGTGTCGAGTTGGAGCAACACTTGGCCCTCGTCCACGTGATCCCCTTCCTGGAAGTTGACCTTCACCACGCGTCCCTCGATGTTGGGATTCATGGAGGTAAAGACCTGGTGCGGAGCATCGACAGGGCGGACACGGCCTTTTGCGACGACGACGAGATTAGCCCGCGTCAGCCCGGCCCAGGCGACGACGCCGGCAATCAGCGACGTCAGCAGGATGAGCATCAGATGAACGGTTCGTGGCGTGTGTCCCTCCAGACACTGCCGGAACTCCCGGCAATCCGCCAGGTCAAGCATCGAGGCATGGCGCGTCATCGGTTTCTCCGTTTCAGTTTTGCAGTGCTAGAGAGTTAGTGTCCTGCCCGCGGTGCTCCGGCCCCGCACCGGCCAAAGCTGCAGATTCGTGGTTCGCGTGGGCTTCGTCGCAGCGAGCCACCTCGGTAACGGCCGGTGATACGTCGGATTGAGTCTGCCAAAGCGAGGCGTAGCGACCGCCCAGCCGGATCAAGTCTTGATGGCTGCCCTGCTCGACGACCTCACCACGGTGCAGGACGTAGATCCAGTCGGCGTCCCTCACGGTGCTCAGCCGGTGGGCAACGAGGACCACGGTTCGGTTCGCACACGCAGTTCGCAGGTTTTCTTGAATCGCGCGTTCGGTCGCCGTGTCGAGGTGGCTGGTCGCCTCGTCAAAGATCAATAGATCGGGTTGACGTAGCAGCGCTCGGGCGATCGCCAATCTCTGTCTTTGACCTCCCGAAAGATTGGCGCCTCGCTCGCCAATCATGGTGTCGTATCGGTCAGGCAGTGAGGAGATGAAGTCATCGAGCCCAGCCGCGTGAGCCGCCGCGATCACCTCGTCAAGCGCGACCTTCTCACTCATGGTGATGTTCTCTTCAATGGTGCCGTTGAATATGTAGGGTTCCTGCGCTACGACGCCGATTCGTTTTCGAAGCGATGCCCGGTCGATGTCTCGTATGTCAATTCCATCCACGGTCACTCGTCCGGAACAGGGCGTGTAGAAGTGCATCAGCAACTTCAATAACGTCGACTTTCCCGAGCCACTCTCACCCACAACCGCTACCTTCTTCCCGGCGGGAATGGTGAGACTCACTTCATTGAGCACGTTCTCTCGCGAACCGTAACGAAAGTCGACGCGATCCAATTCGATTGCTTGTTTAATGCCGCGTAGCGTGACCTTGGATTCGCCGTCCGATTCGAGGGGGAGATCCATGACCTGGTAGAGCCGATCGACGGCTACCAACGCATCCTGCAGTTGCAGATTCAGGGACGCGAGTCGTTCGAGGGGACCCAGTAGGTAAGCAAGCAGCGTGTAGAAGAACATCAGCTGTCCAATGGTCAGGGCGCCGTGCATGACTCGGTGACCTCCGTACCAGAGCACGAGGATGCCCGCTGCGCCCGTGACCAACGCACCGAAGGACGACATACTCATGCCGAGCATCTGCAGCGAGAATGCCGACTGAACAACGCGCACCAGTCGGTCTTCTCCCTGCTCACGACGCATACGTTGGCAGTCGAATGCTTTGATGGTTTCGACACCCGAAATGTCTTCGACCAAATGGGCGGAGTATTGTGCTGCCTCTTCCATGGCCTGGCGGCTAAGTCTCTTGGCCGATGGTTGATGGGCGATCACACATGCGATGAGCAATGGTATGAAGACGGTCGTCGCCAGGGCGAGCTGAACGTCGTAGGTGAATAGCACGGCAACCATGGCGATGACCAGCACACCGTCCACGACGGCCGTGATCGTCATACCGCTGATCGCTTCACGAATCTTCGCTGCATCGTTCATGCGTGAGATGATTTCACCGACGCGACGCGTTTCAAAGAACTTGAGCGGCAATCCGACAAGATGATTCGCGTAACCTGACATCAGACCGAGGTCGATCTTTCGGCTGATATGCGCCAGCAAGTACTGGCGCAACATCCCGAACAGAGTCCGGAAGACCAGAATGCCGAGCATGCCCACGCCGAGCGCGTTGAGCAGGCCTGTTTCCTGCCGTACCAGAACGGAGTCGACAAGATGTTGGATAAAGTATGACGTTGAAAGTCCGAGCATTGTGATCAGCACAGCACACAGGAGTGCCTCACCGAGCGCCGGCAAGTGGCAACTCAGCAACTGAACGAGTCGACGCCACGACCTTGTGGGCTTGTCGCCGACCGCGACCGACTGCGGCGCGCTCGACGGCGTGAGGATGACAAGGTAGCCCGTCCATCGCTCGGTGAACTCATCACGCGATCGCTTCTCTACGCCTCTCGCGGGGTCGCCTATGACGACCCGTTTCTTATCAGCTCTATACAAGACTACGAAGTGGCCATGGCCATCCTCGTTTCGAACATGCGCGATTGCGGGAAGCGGCACACCTGACAAGGCGTCATAGGTGCCCTTGACCGCTCGTGCCGAGAAACCAATTGCCTCGGCCGCGTGTACGATCCCCTGCAGGTTTGTGCCCACCTGGTCCGTTCCCGCTAAGTCCCGAAGGCGCTGAACACCCATCGAAATTCCATGATGGCGGGCGATGGTTGCCAGCGCCGCGGCACCGCAGTCGCTTTGATCGTCCTGGCGTACCAGTGCGTATCTTCGAATCATGTCGGCTTCTCCCGGCGGGCTCGCATTACCACGGTTGACTTATGTGCCAAGCGAATTTGCCGAGGCTATGTTACGTCACGTTCTCGCTCTCCGATTGGCTTTGTCTGTCTCAGACCGGCAGCGCGGTATTGACCTGGCCCGTTCGACCGTTTGGACCTTTGCGACGTCGTGCCGACTTTGACTCCAGATAGCGGCTAAGAAAGTCGTAGAGGACCATCTCTTGAGCCCGTTGAACGCTCGGCAACATGCGGTTGACATGCATGTGAATCAGGCTCGCGATGATCCGAGGCAGTGGTTCGCTCAGCCTGTCGGTCGAGTCAAGCTCATGATATGCCTCGGCACAATGCCGAATCCGATCCGATCGTTGCCCGAGCACGCTTTGTGCATAGGCGAGCGATTCATCGCCTTGCGTGTCACCGTCGAGCCACGATTCGAGCCTGCGTCTCCAAACGCGATACTTGCGGCCAAGTTGTTGTTTGTAGGGTGCCGAGAAACGAAACTCTCGGCTAAATCCGTCGCGGCACAACTTTGCAAGATCGGTGCGTTGATCGAGATCCATCCCAAAGTCGATCATTAGCTGATGCATCCCCGCCAAGGCCATCATCCAGCGAACTTGCAGCCCCGCGTCTCCCGTCGAACATTCGATTAAGCGTAGGACGGCTTCACTATCCGCACGAAAGATCTCTTCCGCCACGTTAATCGCCAAGTCGCCTCCATAGCGGTAGACCTCGCGTTGATACGTATCCTGTTGGACTCGCCAAACCAGCCCCGCACGCTGGAATGGCGTGATCGCGTTGAAGAGCAGCGGAGCGATCTCAGTTTGCAGCCGCCTGGGATCCCCTTGGAAGCGTACGCGGAGATGCGGATTTGGATCGGTGTAACGGATAAAGAACCAACGTTCAATGGCGTTGCAACTGATGGCCTGGTCGACCGTTCCGCAAATCGCATCAAGCAAGATACGATCCGCCGTCGCCGACCCGCAGTACAGGTTGAAGTAAAGCCATTCCGATCCGGGCGGGAAGTGCCTGGGCTGTGGGGCAGTCGCGGGCCGCGCGGGCCGAATTGAAGTCGGCCGCCCCTGGCCGGTTGCGGTCTCTCGAACCAGCGGAAGAAGCAACTCATGCGAGAATCGACCTTCGGGGCCCTCGACGCAATGATCGTGCATGGGAAAGAGCTCGACCAGCTCCATGGATTGACGGTCCTTGGCAAGCGTTGCGAGTGTTTCGACGCTGATGATATTCTCCAGATCGATCGGCAATTCATTGTCTCCGTCACGCACCACGACGTAGCGTGGAAGCCGCCGCTCCCTTCGCAACTGGTTGACGGTGCGAAAGAGCTCGGCGCCGGTTCTTGGGGACAGCTCGTTGATTTCGTCGCGGCTGACCCGCCACCTGGCACGCGACAGTACCAGACGTCCGAAGGTCACACGCGGCAGAAAAGGGCAGGCATCTAACGGTCCCCACCGCCACGCAAGCGATCCGTCAATGCCCTGGGCCTGAAGCGCGCAGAGAAACTTGTAGATTCCGAGGCTCCTGGAGACATAGTTGTGGGCGCTTGTTAGCCGAGGAACGATGCGACAACCGTGTCGCTTGGAACGCAAGACGACACGTCCCTCTTCCACGCTGACGAGTAAATCCTGGACGGGAATCTGCGACTCGGGGTCCGCGCCGGAGCGGCCGAGAAACGGGATTTCGCAGCGGCGCAACAGGGGCCGTGAAAGAATGTTGCCGGTTCGTCCCTCCGGCAAATGGACGACCTCGGCGAAGATCGCCGATTCATCGAGCGATTCCTCCTCGCGCAGGTGTTGCTCGACATGTCGTCGCAACTCCGGATCGGCCTGGCAGAATCTTCCCAGCATGCGGGCCCCCGAGGGACCATTGGCGGCCTGCAGAAAGAACTGGAAGTCACCCTCATTGGCGGCTTCTGCCGAGGCCGCCACCAGCGTACCCATTGCGACCGTTGCATCAGGCGGATTGGACGGTTGATCGGCAGCGAGATGGTCGACGTCCGATTCGGTGAGCCGAAGCTCAAGGTCGCCGCTGGAGAGAACGGGCAGTAACTTGTTCAGCAGGAATGCATGTCGGGTATCCCACGCCTCACCGACGGCTTCGCCCTGTGGAAAAAGGACACCCGCGAGAAGCGGCGTGGCTGTCGCGGAAGGCTCAGTTGAGGACATAAATCCGATGCCGGCTTCCTCGTCAAGTGCTTCGACCAGTGGAACTTCCGCATCTCCGTAGCGTTTCGTGAAATCGGACTTGAATCGCGCGAACGGGTCATCTTCAGCCGGATTGTTTCTGGCAAGGGTCTCGACACCCTTGATCACTTCGGCAACGACATGATGTCCTATCTCCAGCTGCTCGGCGGGCTTCGTCATGTCGACCTGGAAGAGCCGTGAAAGCGAAACCGGTGCGGGCAAAGCCTCGAGATCCTTGGCGATCGTCAAATAATGATGCGCCCGCTGTCCAATGCCTCCGGCATCGATCTGCCCCAATTGACCAAGGACGCGTTTGAGTCCCGCAACGATATCGTCCGCGTCAGGATGCCCATCCAGAACGTGGATCATTTCACTTAGCGCATCGTCACCCGTCACTGGCGGTTGAAGCGTGGATACCAGGAGTTGATGGTCAATAAGCTCATTGATAAACGCTTCAGCTTCCTCCTCGCTGATGTCTTCATCGATCAACTGATGCGTGAGCTCTTGGAATTTGGCGCCGCCGCGTCCGGCGCGGTCAAGCGTAGCAGCCAGAGCCTCCGAGGCATCGACAGCGACAAGGTTTTGAAGCCGGAGGTTTCCGTCAAAGCGGCTTTCCGCGTAACGCACTCGCCCACCGGTCTCGTAAACCGACGAGTTGGGAAAGAAACGGAGGAAACTTCGAAAAGAGGCATCGCCTTCTAATAGCGTTGCCAGGGACTGTAGATACTCCATGTCAAGTCGGGTGTGACGGGCGTACTCTTGGGCCGGACCGAGTCGCAGCCTGGTTCGATCCGCGACCGTACCAACGGAGCACCCGGCAAACAGTCCGAAAGGCGTGCATCGCCTGGTCATTCTGGCGAAATAGCGGCACATCGATTGTTCGACTTTTCGTCCTCGCTTCGTTTCGGGATTCTCCATCCATGCGTCGAGTTGTTCATGCAGCGAGGGAGAAGCTGCGAAGATCGCTTCTCTTACATGAGATTGCGCGGCCGTGTGCTGCAGTCTTGCCCGCAGTTGAGCGCGGTCGTTATCGATGGCATCCGCGAGTCGAGTCGGTTCGCTGACACACGCGGCTGATTCCAAGCCTTCGCCCCAGGACGTGAATTCGTCAAAGGGCAACAGCGGTGTGCGAAGTGCAAAGAAGCCCGAGGCTCGAAAAGTGTCGCTTGCGGTTCGCTGGGGATTCATGTTGTCACCGTAGGAGATAGTCGTGTCGAGACACGGTAGGTATAGGGTCGGTGGAT
>JARFQX010000558.1 GCA_029287555.1 Rubripirellula sp.
GCATGGGCTGAGGCGAGCATCGGACGGTCCGAAACCGCCGAACGAAGCGGACCAACGCGTTGAACTGTGAACGCGACACGCAGGATGGCGGTCCATCCCGAACACCGCCCCGAGGCCGCCAGCTGACGACTCTTATCCGCTCACCTCAGGCTCCACGGTCTTCAGTTCGCCCGCCTACAGGCGCGCCCGGACCTTCCTTCGTGACCATGCGTGGAAATTCGTGGCTAGTTTTCAGGTTCGGTCCGTGTCCTTGTTTCGACGCGCTCGGCGCCCTTCTCTCGCTTCTATACTGAGGCCTGGATCAACGCGTCAATGTGAAGAGGGAAGAGGTATTCATGGCCAAGCGAATCATCGTCGGATTGAGCGGCGCTTCCGGAGTGATTTACGGAATCCGCACGCTGATGCATTTGCGGGCCATGGAGGATGTGGAGACGCACTTGGTGCTGACCGAGGGCGGGCGGATCAATATCCAGGTGGAGACGGACGTCGCCGTTTCGGATGTGCTCGCGCTTGCCGATGTGGTCCATCGTGACGACAATTTGGCCGCGAAGATCTCTTCGGGTTCCTTCCAGACCGATGGCATGATCGTGATTCCCTGCAGCATCAAGAGTTTGTCGGGAATCGTTAATTCCTATGCAGACAATCTCCTCTGTCGTGCCGCCGATGTCTGTTTAAAAGAAAAACGCAAGTTGGTTCTGGTGTTGCGAGAAACGCCGCTGCACAAGGGGCATCTCGAACTGATGATGAAGGCTGCCGATCTGGGGGCGATGATGCTGCCCCCGATGCCCGCGTTTTATCACCAACCCAAGACGATCGATGACATCATCGATCAAACCGTGGGCAAAGTCTTCGATTACTTTGAAATCGATCACCACCTGTTTCGACGGTGGGGCGAGAAGCGCGAGGAATCGTCAAACGAGTAGGCTGGTCGGTTCGGGGCCTCGCGCTAAGTCTGTGACACCATTGCAACGGCGATGGTTATCGCCAAGGCACCCCAGACGAGCGTGAAGATCGCACCCATCACAATCCCGATCCAAGCGTGAACGCTTCCTTTGATCGCGGGATTTCGCCTCCTCGCCCGCAGCCCCACGATGCCCAATATCAGTGCAGGTACCGCCAAGAATAAACCGAGCACCGGAAAGAGAGAAAACAGCCCAAGGTAGTAGGCTGCCAAGGCGGCGGGATTCTTATACGGAATCAGTCCCCCCGTCCCATCACCGGCCGGCTCCGCCGGCTGCACCAACTGCGCGTCCTGGACGTCGACGGCGTACGGATTCCGTTCGTTGGGCTCGGGCGTATCTCGACTCATTCCAATCGCTCCAGCATTGCATTGCCAGCAGTTAGTAGACCAACTCGACCCAGCGACCCTCGGCCTTCAAATCATCCTTCCAGCGGAACCAGATTCGGTTCGACCCCGCGACTTCCGCCAGCACTAAGTCAAGCTCATCGATGATCCGCTCCAAACCCGCAACGTAAACGTAGGTATGCGGTTCGCTCAGCCATCGTTCCAACTCCTCGCCCCGCGCGTGCATCGCGGCAGCCCAGTCCGTCGTCTCCGACCATCCAGGTCGCTCCGAAAGTGCGTTGAAGGCTTCAAACGTTTCGCGGTCATAGTACAACGCAAAGTCATCGACTTCACGATTCCGGTAGAGAAGATCAAGACCAGTATCGCCCCCGTGGAAAAGCCAAATGCGTCCCTGGAAATCAGGCCGCTGCTGGTAGAAGTGCTTCATGAACGCGCGAAACGGCGCGATTCCGGTGCCGGCCCCGATCATGATCAAAGTCGCGTCGTTCTCCGCCGGTATCGGGAATGCTTGGCCATAGGGTCCCGTCACCGTCAACTTGTCTCCCGGTTTCAGGTCGCAAAGATAATTTGAGGCGATCCCGGGATAACGCTCACCGCTGAACTCATCGATGTAATAGCAACGTCGCACGCAAATGCTCAACCGCAACTTGCCGTCATCCGTACGCTGCGGGACGTCGGCGATGCTGTAGAGTCGAAAGTGATGGTCCTGGCCAATCTCTTGTCGACCGGGTGCGAGCACGCCGATGTTCTGACCAACTTGCACATCGAAACGACCGTCGACTTCAAACTGAATATCGCGCACCTCATCTTTCGCTTCGGCTGCGCTGATTCGCCGGCTGTCGAGCACTTCGGCGTCGTAACGTCTGCTTAGATCGTAATCTTCTAGTCTCATCTCGCTGGTCCTTACCGCTGCTCCAAAGAAACGCTGTCCCCTGACCCGCTGCCACCCAAAGCCCCGCTGCAGGAAGCCTCCTCGCCCGCGACTCCGTCGCCCCCATCTCCGTCGTTTTTCGCCTGACGGCCAGCACTCTCGCAGTGGCAACCGTGACACCCAAGTCGTCCGTCGAGTGGATCGTTGCCGCACGCCAGTCCGGCCTGACGCCGCCAAGCGACCTGAACACCAAGCCACGCGCCGATCAAGACGGCCATGCCCACGACCGAAGTGATTACCGATGCAATCATGTCAACCGAATAACCCCGCAAAACCCATGAAACAAACGGACAACAAGCCAGCCAAAACGAGTGTGATCGT
>JARFQX010000216.1 GCA_029287555.1 Rubripirellula sp.
CCCCCAGCGTGGGCGAAGCCGTCGATCGAATCGAGCCATGGCAAGGCGAATGACGCGCCGGCTGCCGTAAAGAAGTTTCGCCGAGTTGTGTTCATGGCACCTGTTTCTCTCATTTCCTTGCAAAGATCTCGCTTGCCACCAGTTCGCGAATCATCGTCTTCATCCCGCCCGCCTGCTCCTTCGTCTTTTCGACCACTTCCTGCAAAACTGCCGCGTCCGAGTAATCCATGCTTCTTCCTAACGCGAAGGTGGCCAATTGATGGGCCACATTCTTATGGACCAAAGCCGTTTCCTGCTTCAGTAAATCTCGAAACTCGCGGAAGTCTTCGAACTCGCCCAGCCTTGGAAGTCGATCGGATGCAATCACCCGCGGTCCTTGGGTGAGCTTGGGCCGATTCGGATTCGCGGTTGGGATCAGCGCGCGGTACTTTGTCCGTAATCCACCGATGACATCAAAACCCTCCATCGCGAGACCGTACGGATCAATCTTGCGGTGACACGCAGCACACTGCTCGATGGATCGGTGGCGTTCCAGTTGCATCTGAATTCGGGTAACGCCGCGAATATCCGGTTCGATTGGGGGAACATCGGGCGGAGGAGGAGGCGGGGGTGTTCCCAGAAGACGCTCCAAAATCCAAACGCCACGAACCACGGGCGACGTCGTGGTTCCATTGGATGTGACATTCAGGATACTTGCGTGCGTGAGCAGACCTCCGCGCACGGTTTGCTCCTTGTCGAGCCGGACGCGGCGAAACTCACTTCCCTGAACGCCAGGAATTCCGTAATGCCTGGCCATCCGGTCGTTCAACATCGCCCAGTCTGAATCAATCAAGTTGTCGAGACTCAAGTCGCGTTGGATCAGTTCCCGCAGGAACGCTTCCGTTTCACCGATCATCGACCTCTCGAGTTCCGATTCGTACTCGGGATACAAATCGCCATCGGGTTGCATCTCGCCCACTTCATCAATCTCAAGCCACTGGCCGGCAAAGTCCTTCAGGAATCGCAACGATTTCTCATCGGCGAGCAGGCGATCCACCTCGCTGCGAAGCACCTCGGGTTGAGCGAGCTTGCCGTCGCCGGCGAGCTGACGAAGCCGCGCATCCGGCATGGATCGCCAAAGGAAGTAGGCAAGCCGGTTGGCGATTGCGTCGTCGTCGGGACGATCCTCCGGTTCGACGTGATAGAGAAAATGCGGTGACACCATCATCGCCTTGACCGTCAACCGGAATGCGTCGAGCGGAGTGGAGCCTTGGTTGCGGGCAGCGACGTAGAATTCTTCGTACTCTCGAATAACGTCTCGTGCGACCCGGCGGCGGAAAAGGGCGGGGGCAAGCCCCGCGAGAATGGTTGGAACATGTTCGTCTTTCAGTTCGTCTGCCTCACGTCGCCCGAGCAGCCTTTGATGCCCGCGCGGCGGCCATTGCTCCAAGATCGGTCCTTCCATTTCCATCGACCGAATCGCGACGAACGGGCCCGGAAGATGAATCAGATCTTCCCGACGAGCCCAATTCTGGCCGTCAATCATCTCGACCTTGATGACATCTTTGGGCTGCAGGTAGAGCCGATACTCAAAATCCTGTGGTTGCGATTCGGCGAGCGAGATAACGGCAGCGACCTTCGGTATGGTTCCCTCACGCAGCGACCCGTAGCTAATCTTCAGTCGCACCGGCTGGTCTTGATTGTTGATGCCGTAGGCCGTGACGCGAAAGCGGTACCAGCCGGGATACTTTACCGAGAACGCTCGCCGAGAATCGGGAGCGGCGTAGGCCGCCTGGATCGCGATCACCGCGTCAACCGGTTCATCATCCTCCGGCGTGGGAACGCGCAGCTTGCCGTTTTCGACAGACGGAAACGAGAAGCCCGAGTATGGACTCTCTTCCAAATCCTTGATCATTTCACGAGTGCGTTGCTGCTCGTTCGGCGTGAGCGTTTCAAAATCGCGTTGACGCCGCTCAATCCCCTCCCTGAAACGCTTCCACGCTTCTCGATTGAAGTCGTGGAGCGTGAAGTGAGCTTTCTTCGTTTCCGGACGAGGCGTCGTCTGGATGGCCCGATCGAGCACGTAATCCGCTGCCTGTAAGTAGGCGTCGATCTGCTCCGCCGACAACGTCAACCCAGCGCCGTTGTTGTCAAAGCCTTCGACGGTCGCGTCAGCAGGAAACCCGGAGGTGAAATCGCCACGAACACCGAACAGATCTTCGATCGTGTACTCGTACTCGGTTCGATTCAATCTTCTCAGAACAACTTCGCCGCGGTCACCCGAGAGAACACGCCGGGCACGTCGAAGCTCGGCGACCATCCAGTTCGTCACCCGTTCCACCTCGGCAAGCTCAGGTTGCGGCTGATCCTCCGGCGGCATTTCGCCGAGGTTCAAATTATCGAGCACCAGTTGCCACGATTCGGCGTTGGTCGCCGTCGTCGACACTTGCAACAGGTCAACGCGAAAATCCGCTTCCTGCTCATCCGCTCCGTGGCAATCAATGCAGTACTGCTTCAAGAACTCACGAACGCCATCATCGACCTTCTCCCCAGCGTCGGACCATCCAGTGGAGGGAACCGCGGCGACGAATAAGCAGACGACTGCGTACAAACGGCTCATGGTGGGAAACTTGAGGCGGGCGGCAGGGGATGGGGCGAACTCGAGAGCCCTTGGCACCGGAATCGATGCACGGAAAACCTTGTTAGCCGGCTTGCATGGTACACAACTCTTCGCTCTACCGAATTCCCAGCCAGCGCCGAAGTCATCAGGACTCGGCGTCCCAGGCGTCATCACTCGCAGGGAAATAGTCGTCGTCGGCAATATCGGGGACTCCGATTACCAGTACCCGCATTTGCCCCTTCGCCGCGTGCACCACCCCCGGCGGGATGTGCACGATGGAGCCTTTTCGCACGGGCTCCTCCCGGCCGTCGAGGATGACGCAGCCTTCTCCTTCGAGCACGTAGTAGAGTTCGGTGGACCGCTTGTGAAAGTGTGGCTTGGCTCCATCGATGTCAACGGCGTGTGCCCATGCGACGGGTTCCGCGTCGGCGTCTTCGCGGCTGATTAATCGATCGCGAAATCCGCACGCACTCCTTTCGCGCGGCACTTCCCCTTCGTGTCGAACGAACAGGGGTCCGGTCGCCGGTGGCTGTTCACGTCGATCACTCATCCTACGATTCCCTATCCGCCCACTGCTCCTCACGAACCCACTAGGGCGATGCCCCTTCCGGCGGTTCGACGCCCGCGGCCCTCATCACACGCTCGACCGCTTCGATGGTTTCGGCGGACGGCCGGAAGTTGCCCGGACGATTTCCCTGGGCAATCAACAAGGGCGTCCAACCACGACTGTTCTTGCGGTTCCAAACGTTAACGTCCGCGCCGTGATCGGCGAGAAACTGAATGAGCTTTGTCCAACTCTTGAATGCCGCACCGTGCATGGCGGTCTTTCCTTGATCGTCCACCGCGTTGATGTCAGCGCCGAGATCAAGAAGCAACTGGATCGCTTCAATTGCCTCCTCTTCGGTACCGGCCGTTTCGTCACCGTTGCCGAGTACGCCAACGCCGGACGCGGCCAACAGCGGGGTAACGTTATCCGCGTTGACAATGGTCGGGTCCGCGCCGAGGTCAAGCAGCAACTTCATCAGCGGGAGGTCGCCAGTCTCAGCAGCAAGCAGAAAAGGCGTGGCGCCAGTACGGTTCAGACGGTAGTTGCCCGTAGGATGCTTGCCGTGACGCGCATTGACATCGGCACCGTGCGCCACGAGGGAGCGAACCAGTTCAAGACTCGACGTCCTTCCCGAACCGATCGGTGGCGGATCACCGTCGCCGCGAAGGGGTTTGCGAACCCAAGTGATCGCATGCAGGGCGGTGTAGCCGAGTCTTTGGTCGGCCGCATCGGCACCTTCGCGAAGCAGTAGTTCGGCGAGCTCAAAATGTCCATTTTCGACCGCCAACAGCAGCGCGCTGGTCCCCTGTGCGGGTCCCTTCCCGGCTTTCCTCTGCGGGTCGATCGGCTCGTTGACGTCAACGCCTGCTGCGAGCAACCGGAGAACGACATCGACGCGACCCTCACGAACCGCAAAGAAGAACGGGTTGAAGCCGGAGGGTAGCGATGCGCGAAAATCCGCGCCGGCGTCCATCAAGGCGTCAACGACGTCGGCATGACCCGCGGCGGCCGCCCACATGATCGCGGTCTGCGAGTTGCGTTCAGCGGCATTCAACTTGGCGCCACGGGCGATCAAGGCCTGCACCACCTCGGCGACACCGGTCCGCGCGGCGGTCATCAGTACTGTTTCACCACCACGCAACTCCGCGTTGGCATCGGCCCCCGCCTCGAGCAATCGTTTGACGATCGCCGCGCTTCCGTTCTGGCAGGCCAGCGAGAGAGGCGGCACGCCATACCGATTGGTAACGTTGGCGTCGGCGCCCGCCTCGAGAAGCATCTCGGTGCCGGCCAGATCGTCTCGGTAGACCGCCCAATGCAGCGCCGTCATCCCGTCGGCCTGGGCAGCATCAATGTCGACTTCTCGGCCATCAAGCAGTGCGTCAACCCGATCGAGCCGCCCGGCCTGCATCGCATCGGCAATCGGCGACGACTCACCCGCGCCGGCATAGCCAGTCGTGAAGAACAGAACGCCTAGAACGAGCAGCCATCCGGTTGCCACACGGCGGACCCCGAATCCCTTACCCCTGAAGTCATTGGCCCCGAAGCCTTTCGCCCCGAAGCCTATGGCCCCGCTTTCTCCTGGAAGCAACGATCCGAATAAGCAAGGCGAAAGGTTACACATCGAGCGGCTCAAACAATTCATCCATCCTGCCCTGGCTGTCACCA
This sequence comes from Rubripirellula sp., assembly GCA_029287555.1. Classification (GTDB taxonomy): domain Bacteria; phylum Planctomycetota; class Planctomycetia; order Pirellulales; family Pirellulaceae; genus Rubripirellula. Next base: position 4,812 of record JARFQX010000216.1, read on the forward strand.
AACGAATCTCGCTGGACCCCAACTTTGTTAAGCAGTGTCAGATGCAAATTGGCCAGCGGCGTGGGCTTGTCAAAGCGGATGTGACGCCCGCCCCGCATGTTCCCCGCAGCGCCACCGGCAACGAGAATCGGCAGATTGGTGTGATCGTGCACATTCGGATTACCCATCCCGCTGCCATAGAGGTAAAGGGAGTGATCCAGGAGCGTGCCGCTGGCTTCGGGTGTCGCCTGCAACTTCGCGAGAAACTCGGCAAATAGCGAAACATGGAACTCGTTGATTTTGGCCACCTTGGCGATCTTTTCCGGATCGTTGCCGTGATGGGTCAACGGATGGTGCGGCTCGGTGATGCCAATTTCCGAATACGTTCGGTTACTCGTTTCCCGCGCCAATTGGAACGTGATCACACGGGTAATGTCACCTTGCAGGGCAAGGAGTTGAAGGTCGAACATCAATCGAGCGTGATCGGCATAGGCGGCGGGAACTCCGACGGGTCGATCCAAATCGGGAAGCGGATTCTCCTTGGTGTCGGACTCCGCTTTCTGAATCCGCCTTTCCACTTCCCGGATCGACTGCAGGTAATGGTCGACGGTGCGGCGGTCCTGCGGGCCGAGGGTCTTTTGCAGGCGAGCGATTTCTTCGCTGAGTGAATCGAGCAAGCTGGCACGACGCCGCAGCGCCGCGGTGCGTTCGGCTGCACTGCCGCCCTCACCAAAGAGTGTTTCAAAAACAATCCGCGGGTGAGCTTCGGCGGGAAGCGGTGTCGTGGGAGAAGACCATGACAAATTGTTCTGATACACGCAGGCGTAACCGTTATCACACTGGCCGACGACGGACAGCAGATCCATCGCCATTTCCAGTGAGGGCAATTGGGTCTCTCCGCCAATCTGCTGGGCCGCGATCTGGTCGACCGTGGTGCCGAGATAGTAGTCGGTGCTCTCGGTACGTTTCGCCTTGGCAGCGCTCAGGAACGAAGCGTTGGACGTTGCGTGCGTCCCGGGGTAGGCGTTCTGCAACTCTAGATTCGTGATGGCCGTCACGTGCTCGCGGACGGGAGCGAGCGGACGCAGAATGGGCGTGAGGTCATCGAGCAGGTTGTCACTTGTCGGCGTCCACCGGCTGATGTCGCATCCCATCGGCATGTAAACAAACCCCAGCCGGCGAAGACGCGACGGACTGGCAGGCGTCTGAGCGACCGCCGTCATCGATGGAATCATGGCGTCGAGCAGTGGCAGTGCCAATGCGGCTCCCGCGCCGCGCAGGAAGGTGCGTCGGGGAAGGGATTTCTTGGTAATAATCATCGACTCATTCTCATCTGGAATGGAACACTGGTCACGATTCCTTCGATTAACGCCGAGAAGCGGTACGCATCCTTCTCGGCCTCGCGAACGATCTTTCGGATTGCCGGTGCATCGTTCGGCTGGTGGCCACGGCCGATCGCAAACGTCAGCAGCTTTTCCACCATTGTAGCGACAAACATTTCGGGCCGATCGAGCAAGCCCTGCTCCAGCCCGTCAACGCCCTCGAGTTGGCGACCATCGGGCAAACCGCCCGATGCATCAACTGGCAGGCCACTGTCCATCTCCCGCCATTGACCGATCGCGTCGAAATTCTCGAGCGCAAAGCCAACCGGGTCAATCAAGTCATGGCAACTCGCACAGGCCGGGTCCGCACGATGTTGGGCCAACCGCTGGCGGACCGG
>JARFQX010000310.1 GCA_029287555.1 Rubripirellula sp.
TCGACCGTCGGTTTGCCCCGAACCATATCCGACGATTTGGCCGAATGTGGCGTACCAGTCGACCGCACAGGCGACGTCGTCGCAAACCGACTGCGGGGCTACGTGCTGGGGCCAACGAACGATGCAGGGGACCCGGATCCCGCCCTCGTAAAGCGTCGCCTTGCCACCTCGAAAGGGCAAGTTCGAGCCGCCGTAATCCGGATCGCCCCCGTGGTCGGTCATGAAGATAACCAAGGTGTTCTCGTCCAGGTCGTGCCGTTCCAGCGCGTCAAGCAAACGTCCGACGCCTTCATCCATGCCGACCACTTTGGCCGCGAAAGCGCGCCGCAGCGGATCGTCTAGATGTTCGACACGTTTCAAGTCTTCGGATCTGGGCTGCATCACGTTGACGGTTTCTTCATTCGCGGCATCCCAACCCTTACCGAAATGGGGTGCGTTGTAGGCGACGTGCAAGTAGAAGGGCCGGCCGTCCTGCTTGGCCCGGGCCAATTCCCCGATCGCCTCGTTGGTAATGACGTCGGTGGCGTAACCATTGGGTCGGACCAGTTGTCGGCCGCGATACCAGTCCGGCCGGTTTCCGTAATCCAACGTGAAGAAGTCAACGCAGCCGCCGGTATGACCAAAAAAAGAGTCGAAACCGTGACGCGTCGGCCAAAACATCTCCTCACCATGTCCCAGATGCCATTTGCCAACCAGTGCAGTGCGATAGCCGGCCTCCTGAAGTCGGGTGACATAAGTTGTCTCGCCCGCACGAAGACCTCGGCTCTTGTCCTCTTGGGCCAGAAACATGAGCGCGCTGGTCAATTGATCGGCCGAACGATGGGCGTAGCGACCGGTCAGTAGCCCGTAACGCGACGGCGTGCAAATGCTGCTCGCCGCATAGAACTGCGTGAACCGCATGCCCCCGGCAGCCAAACGGTCGAGATGCCGCGTTTCGATTTCGCTGCCGTAACAGCCCACATCGTGAAACCCTTGATCGTCACTGAAGATCAGCAAGATATTCGGAGTCTCCGCCGAGGCGGCAAACGCCCCGGCAAGCGAAGACCAAAGCACCATCAAGATCAAAGGGGCGTAGTTCATCCAGGGCCAACCGATCCGGCTTGAGAGTTTCACGACGAGTTGAACGCGAGAGCAAGTTTGACCGGCCAGGCGGAAAGATTCAACTTTGACGACTGGGTCGACGATAACGATTGTGTTCACTCAACGTACGTCCACACGTCAACCGAAGACGTTACACGGGGTCTGGGACCATGTCGACTGCTCGCTCTCTGTCTGCTTTGGCTCTTTGTCTCGGCATCACCTGGATGACCGGTTGTTGTGGGCCCTGGGCCTGCGCGCCGAGCGACTGCGGACCCAATGCGTGCGGACCGGTCCTGTTGGGCGACGGCTGCGGCAAATGCGATGGTTGTGGCGAGTTGTACGTGGATCCATGGATCAACCATCCACCCGATTGTTGCGATCCCTGTGACACTTGCGGCAACTACAACGGGCAATCCTGCGGCAAGTGCCGATCGGTTTTCGCGGGAGTCCGAACCCTGTGGGGCTATCGCTGCGACGACGGCAGCTGTACTTCGGGAGGCTGTGACGGCGGAGCCTGCGACGCAAGCTGCGGATGCGACCAAGTGTCATGTGGATCGGAGCAGCCTTGCGGGCCGTCTTGCGGTGGCTGCGATGCCTGTGCGGGGCACGATGCAAGTTGTGGCATGGAAACCAGTTGCGGGCTGGAAATGCTGCCGGGCGAGGCCATCTCGGCGACGCCGATGGAGCCGGCACCGACCGTTGGCAACGGGGTGGTTCGCGTCCTGCCCAGCCCATCGAGCACGACGGTCGGACCAAATCGACGAAGCTGCCCCAGTGACATCCCCTATCCCCAGGACATCCCTCGGATTTTCAAGGCGCGCCCCCACGTTGCGGTGGGCGAGGCCGACCCGGGGTCGTTCTAGCAGTTCCAAGGGGATGGCGCCGATCTCGATTGCCTTGAGGGTTGAATCGCTTCGATTCTGGCGAATCATCAAGAACAGGGCCAAACGGCCGCGAGCCAAACTGCGTTGCGGTGTGTAAAATGCGAGCGTAGCGAATCTCCGCGGGGCGACGGGTCGTCGTCCGCAAAGCCATGCGCTCGATTGCCTGCCCGCCGAAACGGTGGTTTTCGGTCGACGACCGAAACGCGGACAAGCAACTCCAGTGGCTTTCCGCGGCGTTCCCCGTTGCCAAGCCTGTCGAACACCGTTGCCAAGCCTGTCGACGCAAGCCCGTGACGCCTCCCTGTTTTTCTCCTCCCGTATTCGATTCATGAGCGAATTAAAGCCACATCAATTTGCCCAACGCATCTCCGATCTCGGTTTGGCCGAGCGGCGTGAAGTCGACCAGGCGATGAGCGAGTTGGGGGTGGGGGATCACAACCTGGATGACATGATCAAGGTCATGCAGGGGCGCGGACTCGTCACCACACTGCAGACAGACAAGATTCTTAAAGGGGATCGCGTTGGCTACTTCTACGGTGACTACAAAGTCCTTTACCTGATTGGTGCCGGTACTTTCGCGCGGGTCTATCGGGCCGAGAAGGAGGGCAAGGTCTACGCGGTCAAGGTGCTTCGCAAGCGGTTTCGCGACGAAGTCAAGGAACTGGAACAATTCCTTCGCGAAGGCAAGATGGGATTACGACTTCGACATCCCAACATCGTCAGCATCATCGACGTCGTGCCGGACACCCGCAATCCGTTCCTGGTGATGGAGTTCGTGGAGGGACAAACGCTTCGCGAGCTCGTGCGTGTGCGAGGTCGATTGCCCGCTGACCTGTCCCTGCGTTTGATGTACGAAATCGCCTCGGGACTCGCTTACGCCGCCTCGCTGGGAATCGCTCACCGCGACTTGAAGCTATCCAACGTGCTGATCTCCTCGGAGGGGAAAGCCAAGTTGGTGGACTTTGGATTGGCCGCCCTATCGGATCGAAACAACCCCGAAAAGATGGCGGATTGTCCCAACGCGCGAGCGATCGATTACGCCGCGCTAGAAAGGGGAACCGGCGTGCGGAAAGACGACCCCCGCAGCGACGTTTATTTCGCCGGCAACATGCTCTACCACATGCTGGCGGGAGTCCCAGCTTTGACCGAAACTCGCGACCGTTTGCAGCGATTGAATGTGACGCGATTCCAGGAGATTGTGCCACTGCATGAGCGAATCCCGGACATTCCAGGTGCGGCCAATCAGGTCGTGCAGCGGGCGATGGCGTTCAATCCGGAGAAGCGAATTCAATCGGCTGCCGCGCTTCAGGCGGAAGTAAAGAAGGCGATTGAATTGCTCGAATCGGGTCACAAGCATCGTCGCGATGACGACTACAACGCGCCGATGGGTGAGCAGCACGACGACGACGACGTGCCAACCAACGAAGGGGAAGGCTATGTGGTCATGCTGGTTGAGTCGAAGGCGACTCTGCAGAACGCGGTCCGCGAGCGGCTCAAGTCCCGCGGCTACCGGGTGCTGGTGATCTCGGACCCCAACCGAGCCCTGTCTCGTTTCACCCCCGAGGAGGACCCGCCGGCCGACTGCGTCATCTTCAGCGCCTCGGAACTCGGCAACCTTGCCCTGGAAGCGTTTAATCGGTTCGCGTCCGACGAGCACACCTGCTCGATCCCGTCGATCTTACTGGCCGACAAGCGGCAATCGCACATCATTCAGGCCGCCCGGCGAGGGGCCAACCGCAAGCTTCTGGCGCTACCGCTCAAAGTACGCGAGCTCCGCGCCGCCCTGATGCAACTGCTCTCCGGTGTCGAACGTCGCGAGATCGGCACCTACTGAACCGTGCCTCCCGGGCGCCACCCCGAGCAGCGTCGGCTCGCGGCTTTGGCGTTGACGTAAGTCGCCAACGGCCTCGCCCGTCGTGGTACGAAACAGGGCCGCCGAAAACCGGCGTTTCCCCCGCCGTAGACCTCACAACTCCGAGAAATGTTATAGACGGCTCGCATCCGAGCCGATACCCTTTCAGACGTGTCAGCAATGACAATTGGCGACGTGCCCGAGTGGTCTAAGGGGGCTGATTGCAAATCAGTTTGTCAGCGGTTCGAATCCGCTCGTCGCCTCTCCCTCGCCTGGCGAGCCTCGCTCGCGGGGAGGGACCGGAAAAAGGGGAAGAGTGGCATGCTGCCTCACCCCTCCGCGTCCATTCTTCTTTGGCATCGAAGGGGCCCGCGACGGACCTCCGAAAGGGTCGTCCACCGGCTTAAACCGACGTGCGTCCGAGCTTGACAGCCGATTTCGATTCCCGCGATTTCGATTCCCGCGGCTGCCCTATTTCGAGTTTGCTTGACTGCGTTAATCCGCAACGGCCAGCCCGCCGGCAGATCGTGCGAGAAGGGCCGCTGGCGATCGCGGGAGGACGATGCGAACGCTTGCAAATGCGACGGGAAAACCAGCCGCAATCCCCCATTGCCCCTCTCCTTAGGCTCGACTCTCCCGAGGGAGTGTGCTTGATCGATGGAAACCGCGGCTTAGCTGACTTCAAGAAACTGCAGGACCTCGGTCGCGAGCGGGCGGGGATCACTTCGGTGTAAAATCAGGCCTTCAAGCCTGCCCTATTCCGGCATGCTGACTTTCCACCAAGAAGCTCCTGCCTTGTTTTCCCAGCTATTGTCCATGACCCGAGTGAATTTCTGGTTGTCCTTCGTTGCGCTGGCGATCTTGGCTGCCGATGGACTCGGCGTTGAAACGCTGCGAAAGGCAGAGACGCTCGAAGAACAACTCAAGTCCGCCGATCCGAACATCCTTGCACGAATCGCGCGCGAGCGTGGCGATCCGCGACGCGGTGCCATCGTCTACTACACGTCGGCGGCTGCGTGCGTGAACTGCCACCTTTCCGATGAGGGTCGCCCTCCCTTGGGCCCCGACTTGTCTCGGCTCGGCGAGCTTTCCGACACCCACATCATCGAGTCGTTGATCGATCCGTCGAAGTCGATTCGCAAGGGTTACGAGACCGTCGCGATTCTAACCGACGCGGGTGAAGTGATTTCGGGCATGATCGTTCGGCAGGACGAGGATGTCATCCGACTGCGAATCACGTCAAACCTTGACGTCGAAAAGGTGATCGAACGTGAGCGGGTCGAGGCGATTCGCGTGAGCGGGAAGTCGATGATGCCGGAAGGCTTGATCGCCTCGATTCGCGAGCAGCGCGACTTCATGGATCTGGCTCGTTACGTCATGGAGGTCGCCGCGGGCGGTCCATCCAAAGCGGTGGAATTGCAACCGTCTGCGGAGGCAATCCAACCGGTCGACGACACAATCGATTTGGACCACGCGGGCATCATCCAAGAGCTTCGCAAACGCGACTTCGAGGCTGGCGAAAGGATCTATCAAGGTTACTGCTCGGAGTGCCACGGCAAGGATGGCAACACACCCTCCTTGCCGACCGCTCGCGCGTTTGGCAGCCAAAAACTGAAGTTTGGCTCCGACCCCTACCAGATGTTCCTGACGCTCTCGCGCGGCAACGGCTTGATGGCTCCGATGCGCCACCTGACACCACACGAACGATACCAGGTCGTGCATTACGTGCGCGAACAGTTCATGAAGCCGACCAACCCCGACTATTTCAAAGTCGATTCGGACTACCTGATGCAATTGCCCAAAGGAGCGAGAACGGGCTCCGAAATTCCCCTCATCGAACGCGACTACGGACCGGCGCTAGCTTCGCAGTTGCGTCGCGATTACCCCAGCGTGCTGACGATCAGGCTTGGTGAGATGACAATCGCCTACGATCTGCACACGATGAATCAGGCGGGTGTGTGGAGCGGAGGCTTTCTCGATTTGAGCAACACTCAACACGTTCGCGATCGCGGCGAAGGGACCGCGAATCCCCAGGGCACCGAGATCCGACGACTCTCGGGATGGAGTTGGGGCCATCAGGCACGCCTCGATTACCCATCCAACGGCTTGCCGCCCCGCGGACCGCTGCCCGAAGACTGGATGGACTATCGAGGCTACTACCGGTTCGGTCAGCAAGTGCTGTTGAGTTACTCGATCGATGGGCGCGCCATCCTCGAGACGCCGAGCGAAAGAGATGGACAGCTCGTGCACCGGATGGAAATCCGACCCGGTGCCGAACTCAAGCTCTGCGTTGCGGACGGTGCATCCTTCGGAGCCGACGCAGTGGGGATCAGGACCCGCGACGGCAATCCAGTATCCGAACCGCATCATCCAGCCCTCAGCGGGGTCGCGACGGCCGTGCGTCATTCCGGCGAAGGGCCCGGGGGCGGGGTGGCCGACGCCTTTATTGCCGCGACTGTCACCGGCGACATCGATGGATTCTCCTGGCATGCCGATTCCGAGCAGCGTTTGGTTCTGACCATCCCCGCCTCGGATCGAATCCGCGAAGTCGAAATCGTCCGTGCGATCGGTTCGGGCCAAGAACACCTGCGCGAATTTGTGACCGGCGCATCCCCATCGTCCGATTCGGGTGCTTACGACTCGCTGCAATCCATGACTCGAGGCGGACCGCCGATTTGGCCCGACGTCATCGAAACCGTCGGCTACCTCGGTTTGGAAACGAAGGGCTACGCGCTCGATACGTTAACCCTTCCCGATCAGACACCCTGGAACACATGGTTTCGCACGTCCGCGCTCGATTTCTTTCCCGATGGTCGGATGGCGCTGGCAACCTACGGAGGCGACATTTGGATCGTCTCGGGGATCGACCGGGACTTGAAGTCCTTGAAATGGAAGCGATTTGCGGGCGGCCTTTACGAACCAATGGGTGTCAAGGTTGTCGACAACAAGGTCTACGTCACTTGCAAAGATCGATTAGTTCGGCTGCATGACCTCAACCGTGACGGCGAAGCCGATTTCTACGAGAGCTTCAGCGCCGATCCGGACGTGTCGGTTAACTTTCACGCCTTCAATTTCGACCTGCAGACGGACCACCAAGGCAACTTCTATTACGCCAAAAGTGGCCATGGCAGTGACGCGGATTTACCCGGCGTGGTTTTCAAGATCTCGCCGGACGGCAAGCGTCGAGAGGTCTACTGCACAGGCTTTCGCACACCCAACGGTATGGGCATGCTGCCAGACGGTCGTCCCTTGGCGAGTGACAATCAAGGGCAATGGATGCCGGCTTCCAAAATCAATTTGCTCGAACCGGGTGGGTTCTACGGTTGGGTGCAAACCTATTCGGTCCCCGGCATGTGGGCTCCCGGAGGCGGCACGATCGACTTGGAAAAAGTGGAACCACCCGAGTCGTTCGACCCGCCGTTGGTCTGGATGCCTCAAGACTTTGACAACTCCTCCGGCGGACAACTCTGGGTTGAAGACCCTCGCTTCGGTCCACTTGCCGGCCATCTGCTGCACACGAGTTTCGGCAAGGGTTGGATGTCCTACCTCATGACGCAGCAAATCGGTGACACCACCCAAGCCGCGATCATCAAGTTGCCATTTGATTTTCGCACCGGGATCATGCGAGCCCGAGTCAACCCGGCCGACGGTCAAGTCTACGCCACCGGATTGCAAGGTTGGAACGGAGGCGGACGGGTCGGGCTACGCGACAGCGGGGTCCAGCGTCTGCGTTTTACCGGCAAGGCCGATTTGATGGTGGTTGATTGCCGCGTGGAGCACGATGGACTGCGAATCAAGTTCAATGAACCGCTCGATGTGGATGCGTCGACCAGGGTCAGCGACTACGTCGCCAAACGTTGGAATTATCGTTGGCGCCGCGAGTACGGATCGGACATGTATTCACCGACCACCGGCGAGGTCGGCGCGGAAGACTTGCCGATCGAATCGGCATCGCTTGGAGTCGACGGCCGCAGCGTCAAATTGCGGATTCCGAATCTCGTCCCCGTTGACCAACTGCACTTGATGCTCCGGGTCCGCAGCCAATCGGGCCGGTCGCTTGAGGAGGAGATTTACTGGACGATCCACAAGATTCCCGCCGCGGATGACTCACCGTAGTGGATGCTGATAATAAGGATGCGCAACCGTGATCTGCTAGCGGTGTTCGCGCTCGAGTCAATGGACGTGGTTGTTACGATCCTCCTCGATTACGAGCACCGCTTCGCTGAGCACGAGCACGAGCACGAGGAGTCGCGCACCGTTCCACTATCGCGCACGCTTATTTAGACTTTTTCGCACCGCAGAGCGCCTCGCCCACCCTCCCTTTCCCATGAGTAAAGATATGACACGTCAATTGCCCGGCATTGGGATTTCGAATCGCCGTCAGTTCACCAAGACAGTCATGGCGGCGTCGGCTGCCGTTGCCTCGACCCCCTTGATCCTCGGGGCTCAAGACAAATCGGGCAGCCGCGAACCGATTGTCGGCCAAGGCGAGCACACGTACCGGTGCATCCATCATTGGGGCCGCGATTCGCTGCCGAGCAGGTGTGACTACGGTAACGCCTCGCACGGCGTCACGATTGACAAGAGCGGGATGATTTATATCACGCATACCGGACGCCCCGACTCCGTCTACGTGTTTGATCCCAGTGGCAGGTTTATCAAGAGCATTGCGGGCTTTCATGCCGTCAAGAATGCGGATCGCAGCACCGCCAGCGGACATGGCATCGACATCCGCGAAGAGAATGGCGAAGAGTTTCTCTACCTATCGGCTGCGAACAGCAACATGTCGTTCGCCAAGGTCTCGCTCGACGGCGAGATCGTTTGGCAAAAAGCAAAGCAGGACGTGTTTGCGGACGCCGGATTCGCCGGGCAGAAACAAGTCCGATTTCGGCCAACGAATGCCAGTTTTCGACCCGATGGCGGTTACTATCTTGGCGATGGCTACGGCAGCAATTATCTCTACCAGTACGATGCGAAGGACCAGTTCGTCCGTGCGATTGGTGGGACGGGCCAGGCGGACGGCCAGTTTCGAACACCGCACGGCCAATGGCTGGATGACCGCGACGGCACCCCGAAGTTGGTCGTGGCAGATCGAGCGAACGAACGCTTGCAGTGGTTTGACATGGATGGAAACCACCTCCGCACACAAGGCGGCTTCCTCTTTCCGGCTGACATCGACAGTCAAGGCGATCTGCTGCTAGTCCCCGATCTGCACGCGAGGATCACGATTCTCGACGGCAGCAACGAGCCGATTGCCCAATTGGGTGATGACGAGGCGTGGCGCAAACGCGTGCTCGACAAATCAGAAAACATGCGAGCCAGCCCCGAGAAGTGGCTGCCGGGCCGCTTTGTCCATCCACACGACGCTTGCTTCGACTCCGACGGCAACATTTTCGTCACCGAATGGGTTCGCGGCGGGCGCGTCACCAAACTGGTCAAAGTCTGAACGGATGACAAGACTGCGACGCTAGCTCCGAGTCGCAAAGGTTCAACTTGCGTCTTCGCGCAGCAGCGAAAACGGATAGATCCCCGAGGCGTGGCCGTCGCTGAAACTAATCTGGTACGCGTAGGAGCCAACCGGGCGCATCGATTCGACACGCATCGGTCGCGCCTCGGCCTTGCTTAGAATCGGCAAACCTGGCGGACGCTTGGGGTCCTCTCCCTCCTTCGACTCCCCTCTCTTCTTTTCACGGCACGTCGCACATGGACAAGCTGCGCGAAGCTCCGCAGCGGTTCTTTTCGTGATCAATCCATCGCTCCATTTAATCACGACGCTGTTGGCTTCACGGTTGATTGTCACTGGAATCGGGGCAGCCGGCTCCTCGGTGGTCTCGTTGGGCGTTTTGCTCATGACGACCCTTGGTGTTGCATGGACGCATTTCAACTAGAGTTTTGTCAAGAATCACATCATCGCCGATCGCTCCGCCGATTGTAGCTTTACAGCGCAATTCGATCGGCGGAGCGATCGGCGACGATGTCACTTGCTCATCTGGCCGACGATCGCCGGTCGACCATCCGCCGCGACTTCGCTTCAAATCGTGGCAGCGAACCGCTGGGGACACAAGTGACGGGAACCCGAAGTGCCAAACGGTCGCGAAACAACACTCCCAATCGGCGAGCCAACGACTCCTCCGCTTCAATCTCAATCTCCAATTGGTCCATCTCCTCAAGCCTTGACGCGATCATCCGAAACTCGGTCGTGGCATCGAGCTCTCGAACGATCGCTTCGATACTGCTGGGAAAGACATTGACACCCCGAATCACAAGCATGTCATCGGCGCGTCCCAAGACTCCCCCTTCGAGCCACAGAAAAGGACTGGACTGCTGATGGTGACGATAGCCTCGCACGACATCACCCGTGCGATATCGAATCGCCGGCCCCCCAAATCGTCCCAGAGAGGTCAGCACCAGCTCCGCTTCCTCGCCCTCGTCAACTTCCACCCCTTGCGGGTTTTCTTCATCAAATCGTAATAGCTCGGCAATGAACTCCGTCTCGATCACGTGGATTCCCCGACCGTCTTCGCTGCCAAATCCCCAAGCACCAATCTCACTGGCGCCGGTGTGATCCACAACCGACGCGCCCCAAGCTTGCTCAATTCGGTGGCGGATCGTCGGCACCGAGCCGCCGGGTTCTCCAGCGACAATCACACGAGTAACGCGAGAGTCTCTTAGCGATACCCTGATCTTGTCGGCCACCTCGACCAGGTGCAATGCGTAAGTCGGCGTACAACATACGATCGTACACTCGTGATCCAGGATCATTCCGATCCGATTCTCGCTCGACATGCCCCCGCCAGGAATCACCATCGCGCCGCGGCGAACCAGCGCATCGTTTGCGGTCCAAAATCCAATGAACGGGCCGAACGAAAACGCCATCATGGCAATGTCCGATTCGCAAACACCCGCCGCGTCCAAGACATGCTCCCAGCATCGCAGCCACCATTGCCAATCCTCTGGCGTATCGAGCACGGCCATGGGAAAGCCCTTTGTTCCGCTTGTTTGATGCAAACGGCTGTAGCAATGCTTGGGCAAGTCAAAGATGCGGCCCGGTACGCACTTTGAATCATGGACCAAATCTGATTTGGTTAGCAGTGGGATCGCGGTCAGATCCTCGGGCGACTTCAAGGGAAGCTCCAGTCCCTTGAGTTGCTGTTTGTAAAACGGGCGTTTGCGCACTTCCATCAGCAGCTTATTGAGCTTGCTGAGTTGCAGCTCGGAAAGCTGTGTTCGGTTCAAGCGATCGGTGTCTCGCGTTTCATCCATGCAAAGACCAACTTAACGACGAGAGTAAAGCATGAAGAAGCAATGAATATCCAAGAACTCCCAATTTACCATCTAATCAATCGACGAGCATTGGGATCCCTAAATGCTCGCATTATGGACCATCTCTGAGCGCAAGATCAAAGGAACCACCCGTCGGAGTAGCAGGGGCGAATGCGTAGAAACCGTGAAGACTCGATGAGAACACCGGAAGCCGCTTGCAAAGCTTTGGTCGTCCGTCAAACATGCTCGCGTCGTGGCGGTTCACACACGTAAATCGACACGGTCGTGTGCTCGAAGAGAGTTATTCAAATCACAACAAACCAGTCGCGGATGACAAGCGATTTGTTCGGTAACGTGCACGGGCTAGACGTCGATGAAGCCAGATCCCGTTGCCACCGGTTCGCTTCTACCGGGGAACCATTCCGAAGGACAAGGATGAAGAGAAACGGATTCACACTCGTCGAAATGCTGGTTGTGATCTCGATCATCGGCATCCTCGCGGCGCTGCTGTTGCCGGCAATTTCCAAGGCAAGGGAGGCCGCGAGGGGCGTCGAGTGTCAAAACAACCTCAAGAATTTTGGCGTCGCCCTAACCGATCGCACGATCAGCTCGTCCGACGGCGCGTTTTGTTCTGGCGCTTTCGATCTCGAGCGTGACGGAATCCCCACGGAGGTTGGCTGGGTCGCCGATGTCTTGCGTCGTGGCATGATTCCGGGAGAGATGCGTTGCCCCAGCAGTGGTGTGCTAACCTCCAAGGCGATCGAGCAAATGCTGACCATCCCAGCGGCCGATCTCAGCGCAACGAGTTTGGCAGACCTATTGGGCTCACGCCCGTACATCGATGACACGGGCCGCACGGTCAAGAACATCTGTCGCACGATCGTCGACGATACGATCGCGCCGCTGAGCCAGGAGCGTATCGATCTGATCAACAAAGAAATGCTGGAAGATGGCTACAACACCAATTTTGCAGCCTCCTGGTTCCTGGTTCGCTCGGAATTGCGTCTCGATGGCGACGGGAATCCAAGTCCGAGTAACACGACGTTCGCAGGTACCGACATCAAAGGACGGAACGTGACCAAGGGGCCACTGACGACGCGTCTGCTCGACAGCGGCCAGGCACCGGGCAACACGGTCCCCTTGCTGTGCGATGCGGCGGCACTTGGCGTTCTTTCCCGATCAATTGGCGAGACCTTGCCTGGTGGTGCATTCTACGGCACACCCATCGTGGGCGGTCCGATCGGACATCGCAAACGAATTGACACCGATGCCGACGGTGTCGAGGACACGGACAACCCGAACTACTTGCAGGTGCCTTCCTTTCCGGTTGGAACACCGCGGGAGGGTGCAACGGGATGGCTCAAGACGTGGAGCTATGACACGCGGCAAGATTATCGCGGCATATCCCCGTTGCACAACGGAACAGCCAACGCGTTGATGGCCGATGGCTCCGTTCGCGCATTCGTGGATACAAACAACGATGGTTTCATTAACAACGGTTTCGACGGAGCGGATCGAGGAACTCCGACCACGCCCGTTTACTGGACCTCGTCAGACGTGGAGGCAGACAAGTTAAACCTTGCCAGCTTCTACTCGCTGACGTCGAAAGGTGAATAAAACCGGAGCCCCAGCACAAGGAGAAAGCGACCTAACCAACTTCGAAGATCGATAAAGCTTAGGCCGCGTGTCGAGTGACGCGCTGTGTCGACTGACGCGAGTGGATCCGGTTCCAGTAAATCGGATTCAACAACGAGAACGCTCAAACCAAGATTCGCAAAAAAGATAAAGCAGTGCGAAGTGCGTCCTCACCCAGCAAACCATGACATAGATGCCAACGCATCGTGTTTTCAGTTCGGATGAATTAACAGCGGAGTGTGTGACGGTCTCCAGACGCCAGACTGCTATCGACAGTTCAGCGCCCCAGTACGGAGGTCCGCCACACGACTCCACCCGTAATCCTATTCTGGCCGCGAAGACCCTCCTGCGTCCAGAAAAATCAGAGGAAAGTAGAAATGTCGCGAACGCGAACATCAGGATTCACCCTGATCGAACTCTTGGTGGTGATTGCGATCATCGCCCTGCTGGCGGCCCTGGCGCTGCCGGCCCTTTCGAAGGCCCGCGAGGCCGCACGGCGCACGGCGTGCTCAAACAACTTGCGCCAATTCGGAATTGGCATGTACGAATTCTCGAACAGAGATCCGATCGGCCGCATGTGCACCGGCGCATCGGACTTTGAGCGAGACGGTGACATGGATACGTATGGCTGGGTCGCTGACCTGGTCAATGGCGGCTTCGCGGTCCCGGGTGACATGCTCTGTCCCAGCAACCCATCGAAGGCTCTGGAAAAGTTGAATGACCTTTTGGGCATCTCCACGAGTGGAAACGCAGCAACCATGGGTCCGTCGGCCGGCAACAACTCGGACCGCATGCTCGCCGGTGCGGCTCAGTTCATCTACGCCCCGGGAGGCGACATCTATCAGGATCTGACGGGTCCGACGACCGGAGGCCTGGACCGTCGCGGAGACACGATCAGTAGCATCCCAGCTTACGTCGGTCAGTGGTACGTCGATCGAGGCTACATGACGAATTACGCGTCGGGTTACTATCTCGTTCGCAATGCGCCGCTTAGTGAAGCCAACGCAGACCGGCTGATCGTCGCCGGCGGACAGGTAACAACGATCGGCGGTTCCAACGCGGCAAACACAGGCGTTGGCAAGTACAAGGAGCGTGAAGACACCAAGGGCGCACTCCTTGCTTCAACGCTCGATCGCACCCGCGTCTCGACCAGCAACATTCCGCTGCTTGGTGACGGAGGCCCGGGTGACGTCGATGAGGCGATCCTGGGTTCGGATGTTCCCAACACCAAGGAAGAGTTGCCGCGGGGTATGTTGTTGGCCGAGGCCTTCAACGACGGTCCGGCCTACCTCAATACGTCCAACAACAAGCTCGTCTTGCTCGACGCGGGTGTCGAACTGGTAACGCAGATCCGATGCGAAAAGGGAGAGGCAACCACGGCGAATTGCATCCCGCCGGAATCGGCTACGGTCCGAGGTTTGCCAGCAGGAGCAACCGTGGCGGGCAACGAAACCTACCTGCAAGACACGCGTGACTGGTTCGCTCTGCACAACGGGACCGTGAATCTACTGATGGCCGACGGTTCGGTCAAGAACATCAATGACGGGGCCAATGGTGACGGCTATCTCAATCCGGGCTTTCGAGTCGACCCGACCCGGGACGTGTCCGGAACGGGTTACTCCGATTCCGAGGTTGAGTTGCAGCCAGCTGAAGTCTTCAGCGGAATGTTCCTCGATGAGACCTCCTTCAAAGGTCAGTTCGAGGAAAGCTGATCTAGTTGCCGCGGGCGGACGACCCCAACCTATCGTTTCTGCGACCGGTTTGTCGGTCGCAGAAACGTTGGGGAATCAACTCCGGCTACGCCGACCCCGCTCGGTAAAGATGGCCTGCCCCAGCGGAACGGATGCGCGCATCGGTAACCGCTGTTTCCCTTGATTACACAAATCAATAGATGAAATCTTTCCCAAGACGCTTGCTTTTGCTCTTCGCCGGGATTACCGGATGCGCAGCTTGCGCGTCGGCCCTGACAATCGTTGTTGAATACAAACCATGGGGCGTTCCCGATGCCCGGCGGCAAGAGTACGACGAAACGATTGCAGCATGGGATCGACGCGACGCGCTCCGCGAAAGATTCGAGAACGCCGCGCGCCCCATCGTTGCGACGGGCCCCGTTCGCCATTCCGCTGGACTGCAAGACCCCAAGACGACGAGCGATCATCAATTCGAAATTCGGAACGAGGGCACACAGCCGCTTAAGCTCGAGGTTCGTTTCACATCGTCAGATTGTGAGGCTGCACTCGGCAACGCTGGACTGGACAAAACTGGACTAGACCGCGCGGTCGTCGCATCGGGAGAGGCTACACGGCTCAACGTCTCTTGGACCAATGCAGATGAGCCTGGAGACTTCGAGCATACCGTGGTCGTCAGAACGAACGATCCCTTGCAGGAAGAGTTGGAGTTCTTGGTCAGCGGGACCATCAAGGCCGATCTCGCCGTCCCCGCGTCGGTGGTATTTCCGGAGTCCGATCCCGCTCACCGAACGGACTTGAACTTTCTCGTCTACAGTCAGACCTGGGACGAATTCGAGATTGTCGACGCGAAAAGCGACCTGGAGATTTTCGATTGGCACGCGGCACCGGCTGATCTGTCCGACGCAGACGTGGACGGCCTGCATGCCACTTGCGTTTGGCGCGTGCGTCTTTGGACGACCGCGATGGAATACGGACGCTATTCCGGAAACGTCACGCTTTCTGTTCGGAGAGGTGATTCACCGGCGGTTGTCCGCTCGGTGGCGGTCAAGGGCCGGGTAAGACCACCAATCATCTTTCACAGCCCCCAGCTTCACATGGCCGACGGATTGGATCTGGGCACCCTGTTCGCCGGTGAAGAGCATCAATTTCACGTGCTCGTTCGGCTCCGCGGTGACATTGCACGGAAGATCGAGGTTCTCGACATACGGCCCGCCGAGCTAAAGGCGACCCTCACTCCTCAGAGTCAGCCAGGGAATTACCGATTGACGCTCACGATTCCGAAAGACTGTCCGATGACCATATTCAACGTCCCGGAGAAGCATGGATACGTTGAGGTCGGGGATCCGGGCGACGAGCACTTTTCTAGCTGGTTCCCAGTGAAGGGCGCCGTCGTGCCAAGGCCCGTGGGACAGTGATTCCGTTGACACGATCCGCTGCTGACCGCTCGCGCCGAGAGATGTTCTTGGTAGCGAGCGCAGGACATCGACTCTAGAGCACTACCGTGGAAGACCAAGTATCAACCCAGCAAGGCGTGCGATGTGGAGCTTGCAACGTTCACAACCTCGCCAATGCCAAATTCTGTGCGGGATGTGGCCAATCGCTTTACGAAGACTGTG
>JARFQX010000374.1 GCA_029287555.1 Rubripirellula sp.
TGGGGGCCCGACAACGCGGGTCGATGTTTTCGATCCCGAAACACAGACTTGGTCAAGCGGCCCTGGTCTCCAGGGAGGTGGGATGGATGGCTTCGGCAGCTCAGCCTTCGCCGTCGGCAATCAGCTGTTCGTAACAACCTACAGTGGCAGCATTCAACGGCTTGACGAGGACGCCGATTCCTGGCAAGTCCTTGGGCAACTCGATCGACAAAGGTTCTTCCATCGACTGCTTCCCCTTTCCGATCATGAATTGATCGCCGTTGGAGGCGCGAGCATGTCCGACGGTAAGTTCGAAACACTCGAAGTGATCCGCGTCCGTTAGGCCGTCCGCGGCGAGGCAGCATCTTTCGGCGAACCTAACAAGGGCCAGGCGAGAGAACCTCTCGTCCCCATGCATTGCGAGGCAACCGCATCTGCACCAATTAGAAGCGGTGCCGAAAGATGAAGGGACGGGGGGAGTAAGAAATGCGACACATCGCAAGCATGTCCGCGTCCTTCTCTCTCGCCCCCCGCTTTCCGAGGCGTCACTGTCGAAGCGCTGCCTCTAATTGCTCGTTTTTCGTAATCCGCGAAGCCAATCGCATTCGGGCGTTAAGCTGGTTGATTGCGTCAGCAAGCATGCCATCACTGATTTTTGCCTTACCGATCATGTTCCAACGAATTTGATTGGTGTCGAGTTGCATCTGCACCCAGTTTGCGTCGGCCTGCATCGAGTCACCCATCGTCGTGTAGTGGTTCAAGTTCGTACTGGGTAGGGGTTGCCCACTGAGACTGTCCAGCGTTGCGTTAAACGAGGCTCGAAGCCGATCCACTTCGTTGTCGACAATTGCATTGACGGCGTTGCTCGGATCAAGCGTCCGAATGCTGCCATCGCCCCTCGAGGCAGGGAGGTACCTTTCGTACAGCGAATCGGTGGCGTAGGGCAAGTTTGGAAGATTGGCCTCTCGGGTGCGCCTCGCATCCTCGGCCAGTCCGCTGAATTGCTTGATCGCCGCGGCGGCGGCTGGGCCGGTGGGCCCGTTTTCGACGCCGCGGTCAATCGCTTCGGCGATCTTGACCGACTCGTCATACGCATTGGCCGCTTCTCGGTCACCGGTACGTGCCCTGGACCCTGCGGTGCCGGCTGGACGTGTCGTCGCATTGGCCGGTCGTTCCAGCTGCCGCCATCCAAACTGCTCCATCGCTGTGATGATTCGGTCGAGCCGCTGGATAGTCGAATTTAGCTTCGCCAACCGCTGTTCGTCTGTCGTCTGGCCGACGGCTGCAACGGCCATTCTCTTCGAAAAGCTGGCGTCGCCCCAAACCACTCCTGCAAGTGCCCAATCGCTGATAGCAGCGACATCACCGTGGGGTCGATCTGCGCTACGTTGACTCGGCTCGTCAGCTGCCGCGACAGAGGCCCTACCAATTACTCCCAACAGGACAATGGCTACAACCGTCTCGGCGTATCTTGATCGAAGGCGAATCATGATGGAAAACTCCTGGCACTGGAGTGGGAAACCTCTAGACGTTGCAAAAAGCGGGGTTCGGTGCCACGTACCGCTTTTGCGAACAACGCGTGAGAGTATACCAAGTCATGTGAATCGAGGCGCGTCTCGTAGCAGGCAGGCTCATTCAAAATAGGGTGGCTCGTTTCTGGGTCGGTACGGATTGGCAAATCAAGACTCGAATAGAATGCACGAGACGGTCGGGAGTCGTTTCCTCGTTTGCCAGCCAGCCATTCCGCCCGCATTCCAATTCTCTGGCGCCGCCGTCACACCGATGGCTGGCCTTGGTCGGGAGACACGACGTCCTAAAGGCAGAGAAAGAGGGGGGATGCGTCCCCAAACGTCCGCCGTCGGTATCGCGACGGCACCACGGTAATTGGGTTCTCCGCGTGTAAAGTATGCAACGATTGACGGTTAAGCGGATCGACCAGGATCGATTCGAGTCTCTTTCGGGGTAGCGTCGTCACCGGGCGGCCGACTGCAGGCTAGGGTGCGGTAGTGGCTTTGTCGCAAGGATTGCGCGCGGTCACCATCGGCCCCCAACGACGAACTGCGTGCGTTGCACGGGAACCGAGCCATTCGCGGACTTTGTGGCCGCGACCCCGCACGACGGTTCGACTTCATGATTCATGCCCAGCATTTGACGAAGACCTATGAAGACCTGAGCCGTGGTGTCTTCGTCGCAGTGGACCGGGTCACCTTCACGGTGGGCAGGGGCGAGATCTTTGGGTTGCTCGGTCCCAACGGTGCTGGCAAGACAACGGTTTTGCGGATGCTGAGCACGGTGCTAACACCAACGGGGGGAATTGCGACAGTCGATGGTTACGATGTCGCACGGGACCCCGCGGAAGTGCGTCGCCGGATCGGTTTCGTCAGCAACAATACCGCGATCTACGACCGCATGACCGCCTGGGAAATGGTCGAGTATTTTGGTCGCTTGCACGGGATGCCTCGGAAGGAGTTGAACGAGCGGCTTGAATCGCTTTTTGATCAGCTTCGGATGCACGAATTCCGCGATGTGCCGGGAGCAAAAATGTCAACCGGCATGAAACAGAAAGTGTCGATCGCGAGGGCGATGGTTCATGATCCTCCCGTGTTGATCTTCGATGAGGCGACGCTCGGTCTGGACGTGCTCGTTGCGCGCAACCTGCTGGAAATCATTCGCCGGTTGCGGGAGACCGGAAAGTGCCTGATCTTTTCGACGCACATCATGAGCGAGGTCGAGCGACTGTGCGATCGGATCGCGATCATGCACCGAGGCCGAATCCTCGATACCGGCTCGCTGGAAGAGCTGCGTGAGCGTCACGGCCAAACCGATTTCGAAGAGCTGTTCTTTAGCCTGCTCAGCCGTCATGAACTCTCTGGGTGGGAAGAGCATCCCGGTGAGTCGAAGTCCGCACAGACGGGAGCAGCTTCATGAGTCCGTCCTCCGAAGCGAAGCGGCGCGCCGCAAAGCAAGCGGTACAGCCAAGGCTTTCCGCCATCTGGCTCATTTACGTGCGAGAGATGCGCGACCAGTTGCGCGACCGTCGAACACTCTTCACGATCGCCGTCCTTCCCATTCTGCTCTATCCGCTGGTCGGCACGCTGCTGCTGCAGATCGCCCAATTCACTCGCCAGCACCCCACTTCGATTTGCATCGTCGGCGCCAATCACCTCACCGGTGCACCGCCCCTGGTCGAGGGCGAGTCCTTTGCCGAAGGGCTGACTGACAACGAGACGCGACTGGAGATTAGGAATTATCACTGGGAGGATGTGGACGATCGCACGAGCGTGTCGGACGAGACAGCGCGTTGGGTGAGGGCCGGCACCTTCGACGTGGTGGTGGTGATTCCGCCCAAGTTTGCTGACCCCGCTATACGATTGAGCGACGAGTCGGCCCGCATTCGATTGCTCTACAACGTCGCCTCCGACGAGTCGATGGTGGCCAAGGACCGGGTGACGGGGATCCTCAATAGCTGGCGTGGGGTTTGGGTCCGGGATGAGTTGGCCGTGCTGG
>JARFQX010000382.1 GCA_029287555.1 Rubripirellula sp.
GGCCAGCCCGATCAGGACCCGTGTTCGTGACGCGGCATTCATCGCGACGCCTCCCGCTCGTCCGACGGCAGGCTGGCCGAGCGCGCCTCGACATTGGGAGAATCCGCATGTCTTAACCGAGCTGCTTGACGGGATTGGGAGGGGGCGGACGGGAGCGAACGGCCTTTCCATCGTGCTTCCAAAACGGAGTCAAAGGTCTTGGCGTCTTTTCGCGTCGTCACCGGCGGTTGAACTTCGAATCCGTTTGATTCCAACGCGTTGGCCAACGTGCCCGCGTCGACGGTCGTGCGCACTTGCAGATCGAGGTCAACTTGGCCGCCTTGAATCTTCAAGCTCTTCACACGGAAGCGAACCGATGTGGGTAGCGCCGCGAGCAACTCACGCAGGACTTCGGTTGCCGACTGGGGAACCTCGACTTCGGAAGTCGCGCCGCGCGAGGCCATCAGCTTGGTGTGTTCGCTGCGTATGCGCCGACGCAGCGCCGCGGGTACGGGAGTGTTTGGAAAGGCTGCCTGAAACGCCGCTCGCTGCTGAGCATTGAGCTGTTCCATCGCCTTTTCGGCCTGATGACTTCGCCACCAACCGCCGACGGCAAGGGCCAGCAGAAAGAGGGTCGCGGCGAAGGCGACAAGTCGAAGCTGGGGCAGAATCGGTCGCAGGGGATCGCTCGGTCCCAATGCATCGCGACGCAGTTCGAACCACCGCGGCGACGGTTTGCCAAGTGCAAGCGATGCACCGTCCATCCAAAGAGACTCAAGAGGGCGATCAATCCGTTCAGCATCGATCCCGTCGTAAATCTCGCGAACCGGATCAAGCCGTGACTGATCGACACCCGCGACCAGAACGCGCGAGATCGTCGTACCGCTGAGACGTCGGTGCCGACGGATAGTCAGCGGTTCGAAAGTCAGGTGTTTCCAGGCGATCATTGCGTCTGCTGCAACCGTCACCGCATCACACCGATCACCATCGACGAACAACAGTTCGCTTCGATCGGGCAGATCGCGGTCGCGGCAAACAAGCCGAGTCGCCAATACGGTGGATGGGACGATGCTGCGGACGGGCAACCCAGATTCCTCGAGCGCTTCGGCGAGTTCTCGCCAGCCGGCAAGCTCGATGGCGACTGCCGAAACGGAGTTCGACGCATCTCGATCAGGGGTCACTTTTTTCGCGGTAGAGTTCTTCCCTTCGTCCGACCCGGTTGACCGTTGGGCGTCTCGCACGATCACAAAGTCGGCCACCATCGACTCAGCGTCCAAAGGAACGTGCGATTCCATCTCGTAACGCAGCACACTTCGGTCGCGGGTGTCCAGATCCGAATCGTTGGGGATCAATGCGAAGAAACAGGACGTCGATGCGGGAGCAATCAAGCAACTCGGCGCCTTCAGTTTGGCGAGCTTGACCATCAAGTGAATACAGGTGACGAGTTCCTCGATGGGAACGTCGCGCGCCAACCGTTCCGTTTGTGTCCCCACGACCAGGAACCATTCATTTGGTCTTTCAACGATCAAGCAATCGCGGAAGCTCATGGCTTATTGCGCCTCCGCCCGCCAGTTCGGTTTCGGGCCGGACGTTCGGCCGCCGCGGAGCGGTCGAGTTCTATCGTCGATTCTCGTCCCTGAAAGCTCAGGATCACTCGCTCTGGTTCAATGGTTTCGATCGTGATCCCTTGAGGTGACAACTCGAGTGACTCACCAATTCCTTTGACGTCGAAGTCGCCATTGGCATCAGCAACGATCGCCAGGCTTTGCTCGGCCTCGATGATGGTGCCGACCAACGTGACCTCCAGAGCCGGCGGTCTTGGTGTCGACGGCTTTTCAACGACTTTCGGTTTCGGTTCTGGTTTCGGCTCCGGCGCTGGGGGCGGTGGGGGAGGTGGATCGAACAAGGGCCTCCGCAAGGCTCGAGCGGCAATCGCCTTGTCAAAGGTCGCGTCGATCGGCTCGATGGGCGGCTCGTCGAGCGTCGTCGTCGGTGGCGATGATGGAACAACCGTGACATCCCCCTCGATTCCTCGCAGAGACCATCCGACGGCACCCACGGTTGCCGCCGTCAAGCAAGCCGCGGTGACCCCGAGGCAACGTCGTTGAGTTGTCACATCCATCGTCTTTGTTCCACTCAGTGACGAAATTTCGTCGTTCGGATCACGCCATCTTCATCTCGCCGCATCACGGAAAAGGATCGCAGGCCTCCACCGGCTCGCGATGCCGCGTCGATCCAAATGGAAAAGTTCAAGCTCGACTCGCTCATCAATTCAGCCAGCCGCCGGCGATCCGGCTCGCGGGACACTTCGGTCTGCAGCAGGACGGCCAAGGTTGCGGTTGGGTTTTGGCGATAACGCTCGACGATCCGCCTCGCCGCTCCATCTTGAACAACCAGACTGGCTACTGCCAAGATCGTTTCGTCCGAGGCCCGACGAAAATTAAGCTGGCCACTGCCCCAAAGAGTCATGCCCGTGGTCAGGTTGGGAAGGTCCGCGTCACGTGCCAGACCTGCGTCGAGGACGCGAAGATCGAAGACCTCGCCCCAGCTGCGGAAGGCGTCGGGCAGCTCCACTTGCGGTTCTTCTTCCTCCGCTTGGCGGTCGAGCGATCGATTCGACGATCGATTCGGTGAGCGCTGAGCCGTCGGCATTGGTGCGACCGCAGGAAGGGGGCGCAGGGCCGATCCAAACAACGGTCCCCCATGGCGGTTGACCGCCGCCACGATGCGCTCGGGACCGCCATGGTGGTAGACCGCGTTGAGGTTGAGCTTGGCATCTTCGTCGCCCAGCAAGATGTCAAAGTTGACATCGCCCAGTCGCAGCATTGCCCGCACCGTCGTGGGAGTGGGGCTTCCGGGTGCTTGCTCGGCGAGCAATTCCTCCTGTTGCTCAAAGACGCTCGGGGCCTGTTGTAACATGGTTCGCTCGATCGTCATGGAGCCCCATCGTTGCTGCAGCGAACGTTCGGCATCGGACGCTTCGAGCCCACGACGGAGACTCAAACGTGCCAGGGTCGCCAGCGCACTGATCACCAGGACGGACACGGCGAGTACGGCGAGGAGTATGTAACCCCCGTCGGCGCGACGATGGGAAGCTTCAATCCTCATGGTGATGAATCATCTCTCTCCACAGAATGTCCCCGTCTTTACCAACCAGGGTGACGCGAAAGCGGGTTGGCACCGGAGGCAAGCCGCCCGATTCTGCCGAGGGCAATAGGCGATCTTCCCCATCGGTCTGGTCCATTGACTCGATACGAAGTGACGAACATCCGTACCACAGCGGCTCGCGAAACTCCGAGGTGGTTCGTATCAGCATGCTGCGATTCGCGACGCGCTCGAGTTCATAGCGGAGGCGGCCAGGCGTCAACATCGGACGATGCGTCTGTGGATCAGAACCCAGGAATCCATGCAGCGTGATTCCCTGTTGGTCGACAAACATTCCGCGCGCGTTCGCAAAATCGGTCCGTATCTGTTGGGCTAATTGCGTGATCGGAAACCGGTCGATGGCCTCTCCTCGAAGCCGCTTCGTGTCTCGTGCCGAGGACCACACGACACTCGCGAGCGCCGTCATCATCAACGAGGCGAGAAGAGCCGAGACGATCAACTCAATGAGCGTCATCCCGCAACGAGCTCGCTCGCAGGTCGGCCTGTCGCTCATCATCCGACCCCCAGCGATTGGACCAACTCAACGGTGACCAGGGGAGTAAGCGGACCGTTGGGCTTTTGGCTGAAGATCTGAAAACGGATAATTCGCACAGGGATCTGCGCGGGGGCAATCGCGCGGGCGGGAGTCGTTTGCCAAAACCATCCGGGTTTGCCAGGAATCGCACCGCGACCGGCCGGGGGTAAACCACCGGGCGAGCCGGAGAACCGATCGAGCAGCTCGTCGGCGACCGCCACGGCCTGCAATTTGGCGTCGGCAAGACGCGTCTGTCGCTGATGCGCGGCGAAAGCCAAGAGAGAACCGACCAACATCGTTGCCATCAAGGTTAAGCCGACGATGACCTCCAGTAGGGTGAAAGCCTTGCCGCGGAGAGGCCGTGAAGAGCTTTTGGCGGAGCTTTTGACGTCTGACTCCTTTTTTGCTGGCTCCTGTTCTGTCTCTTATACACATCTGACGCTGCCGACGACTTCGCCGTAGTGTAGTGCGCGGGGGGCGGCGGAGCAGGAGAAGAGGGG
>JARFQX010000413.1 GCA_029287555.1 Rubripirellula sp.
GTTGAGGACCTGCCATCCTCCGTTCGGGACGTAGAGGTCTGGTGCGCGTTTGGGCCAACCCCAAGGGCGGGGTCCCGTACATTACCGGCTGGACCTGAGTCCCTATCCTGTTAATGATTCGACCATCTGAACTGCCATCGGTCTCCCCACCGTCGCGACATCGGACATCGCCTTCGTGAAGGCGGTTGGACCACCCGCTAGCTCGAAAATTTCCTGCAAAATGCGGTAGGTGCTGCACACCTCCGCGCCCAAACGCGAGTGCGCTGCGATGCTCCTGGCCGACGCCGGTGTACCCATCTTCGGTCTACCGTTTGGTGAAGCCGGAGTTCGCACGGGTAGTGGAGGTCGGATTTCATCCTTGAAATCGCTTCGGTAACAACGATCGCAGACAATTCAACGAGATCTGTAGGGTCTGGGGTGATTTAGAGCTTTCACTGAGTCCATCCGTTGCATGGAGCCAGATGTCACGAGTGGCAAACCGGCCGTCAGGGCGAATCGCGAGCCCTCTTTTGAAATAGAGATTGAGGGGATTCGTGCATGCCGCCGGAAGCCGCCGGCTGCGGTGGAGTCTTGTTGATGGCTTTGAGAGTGTCGGATGTAACTGATCGCGGAGTTTTGGATTTCCGGCTTGGCCGCCCATTCCGTCGTAGGGGATCTCGAGAGTGAGTAATTCATACGCGACGACGCAGAGTGAGAAAATGTCGCTGCGAAAATCCTCGGCGGCGTTTCCGAATATTCGCTCCGGTGCGGCATAGGGATTGGTGATTCCGTCTCCGTTTTCTTTTTCAGCTGTCCGTTCGGCGGGCCAGGCGGATCCGAAGTCGATCAGGACAAGTTGCTTGGTACCGGACGTGAGGATGATGTTCGCGGGGCTGATGTCGCCGTGGACGAGATTTGCTCGACGATGGTAGTGGGCCAGTCCATGAGCAAGGCCTCGGATGAGCCGGATGATTTCCGGGGCGACGGGTCGAGGAATTTTCTTTTTTCGTATTGCACATAGATAGTCACGAAGGTTTGTTCCCCAGACCCATTCGATGGCGACGAATATTTCGTCGCCGGACCGGGCGCAGTCGACGATGCGTGGAAAATTCCTGTTGACGGTCGGTCCAGTTATTCGACGCAGCGTTTCAATTCTTTGTCGGGACCATTTCGCGGACGAAATTCGATGGAGCGCTCGGTAGTCTCCGCCAGGAGCCGCGTGGGGATCAAACACGCGATATGAACCTCGCCAGCTCAATTTTTCTAGCGCGAAATATTTACGACCGCATACATGAAAAGTGTCGATCACGTCTTCTCGTCGCCCACGGAATACGATGCTTTTTCTCGCCATTTTCAGCCGGTCGTTTGATTCTCTTGGTCGAGACTGCAACGTCGTTACGAGCGACACGCTATGAACCATCAATCGTAGTGTCCGACAAAATTGGTCGGATATTGCGGGTAAGTACTTGTCGTGTATCGACTTAAAAATCTCGCACGGCGTTTCAACTATGAAATCGGCGTTGCAATTTTTGTTTTAAGTTCTCCCAGTCAAATCGCGAGCCCTTTGCTCCCGAATGCGATTTTTCGGTTGAGACTGTCTCAGCCCAATTGTCGGTTCAACCAGGTTGTCGCGTGATTTATCGCCGCTTTGAGTGGCTAACCGAGAATCGCGCCAGCGTCGACACTCCAACGCCGTTCCTCCACCGAGAATCTCATCGTCGGCGATGACCTAATCGATGGAGGAACAAATCCGTGTTGACACTTTTTGAGTATTTACGCCGCCGCGCCTTTGAGGCCGTGATCGATGGCACACAGGACGCGTTGGAATTTCTAGAGAGCCAGAAGAATTTTGATCAAAGCGAAGCCGCGAAAAATGCGCTTGCGCACCGCTCCGGAAATCCGTCCCTGCAAGACTCCTCGCGACAAACCAACGAGGTTCATTCCGCAAAGGGCGGGGCCGCCGCCGACGATCAACCGCTGCCGCCACCACGTCGCCGCGGGCGCCCGCGCAAAAATGAGACGAAGTCATGAGGCCCCGCGAGGAAGAAATATTGTCTGTCGTGACCAATTGCGTTCGCGCTATCACGGTCGACCAAATCGCACGCACTTGGTGGACTCCGACCGCGTGGGGTCGTTCACGCGCCAAATCGATGATGCAGAGCCTATCGCGTGAGGGATGGCTGCAGATGCAACAGGCGCTCGCTCGCCCGGTCTCGGAGCTCGTTGCGCCACTTGTGACCTGGTACCCGCACGAGAACGAACCTGACTTTTTGACTCTATCGCGGTTTTTGCACCGGCGCGCGAAGGCTGCGGCGCAACTGGCCGAAATTGCTTTCGCAACAAGCAAATCGACCGCGCTATTTGGCAAAGGTTCGGTTCCGAAAATCAAGCTGACGCAGATGACGCATGATCTGCACGTCACGGAGATTTTCCTGAATTATCGGCGGCATGGATTGACCAGTGATCGCTGGGTCGGCGAAGACAATTTCCCTTTTACTTGGCCGGTTCAACAGCGGCCCGATGCCGCATTGCAAAACGTCTCGGGATCAATTTATCGGGCCGTGGAATACGGCGGCGACTACTCGCTGGAGCGTCTCCAAGAACTGCATTCCGCGTTCTCCTCACCGCCCAATCAGCTTGCATACGAAATCTGGTGAGGTGGCTCGTGGCCAAGAAAGGATACGAACGAAATTTGTCTCGACGCGACTTGGCAATCCTCGATTTTGTCGCGAGATATCGCGTCGGCACGGAGGGCATGCTGCGGAAGGTCTGTTTCTCGCCTGAGGACCGGATCGAAAACGTCCGCCGCGTCCTGTTCCGTCTGGAGAAGCGTGGTCTGCTGAGTCGATTCGAGTGTGGAAGAACATTTACCTATTTCGTGATGACGCGCCGAGGGCTGGGAGTGTTGGGGCTACCAAGACGCACGCCACGTCCACTCACCGAACAATCCCTGCCAGTTCAAATCGCGGTCGCATCGTATTGCGTTGACCACGGAGTACGACGGCTCACCAATTCTGAATTCCGCAATCTCTATCCGGAGCTCTGGCGACCTGGGCTTCAGTCATCGAACTATGTGCTCGTCGAATCCGACGAGGGGCTCAAGTTATCGATGCTGATCGTTGATCGCGGCGGCGCGGCACGCCGAATCCAGGCACGGGTACGCCGAATTGTGGCGCAGAGGTCCGGGCTAACCAAGTTCGTTGAACTGATGCGGGCCAGACGTTTTCGAGTCGTTGTTCTCACGGGGTTGCCGGAACAACAGGCCAAGATCGACCGCCAACTCGGACGCAATTCATTCGGCACTGTCGAAGTGGTGACGGCGCTCGTGCCTAGCCTTGCCGAAATCTTAACAATGAGGAGATGAGATGTTTCGATTCTTTCCCGACCAAATTGATGATTTACTTGACGCAGAAAACCTCCCTTCAACAGACAGGAACGAACTCAACTACCGGACAAGACCACTAACGGTAGAGCAAGAGCAGCGTCTGACGCTGGTGCTTTTGTTCGGTCTGTTGCCAATTGTCGTCATCTTGTCGGCCACATTTGGCGCAGCGAAGTCAATCTTCGGCTGTTTCGACCTCGTGCTGCTCGGAGTTGGGTCTGTTTTAATTGTTTGGTTCGCATTTCGGCGGCTCACCGGCGCGATCGCTCGTCGCGACCTGATCGCGGCAGTGCTGTTCTCGGTTGGCTGTACTGGGGCGGCCATTTGGAACTGGATGGAGTTGGCCGACGTGTGGGGATGGCGAGTTGGCCTTTTGGCGGCTTGGATCGCTAGTTGTTTGATCGCTCGCCAGGCTGCCGCGTGGATTTTGGTCGGTCCGACGGTCGACCACGAGCGAATGGAACGATGGAAGATGGGCTTACCATGCATCATTCCACGAGGACTGCTACTTGATTGCCCGGAATCACTGACGTTCTACATTGGACCGGCTCTCGTGGGACCAGCTTGGATATTGGCGGCATGGGTGGCGAGCCATTTTCTGGGAGCATTATGGCTCTGGCCGCTTTGCTTCGTTGCCTCGGTGCCAATCGTCTGGTTGAGCTGGCATGTGTTTGGATTTCTTCTGGTGCCTTGGCCCGACTTTCAAAGAAGTTTGGCCGCGACGTGGCAGGCGCTCACTATCTTTGTCACGTACGACATCCACCATACGCCTGCGGCAGGCGTCTTCCGTTTTCCAACTCGCTGGCTCCGGCATCCCCTTCCACGGTGGATGTTGATTGGCTTCGTCCTGGTGATCATCGCGTTCAGCTACGCGACCTGTTGCCCCGATCCGTTTGGAGACAGTCAATCTGGTTGGCAGGCGTTGGCACAGTTGCTGATCAACTACGTCATGATCTGCATCACTGGGCCGTTGGTTCTGTTTGGTGTGCTTTGGCTGATCGCGGGGACGCTTCTGGCTCGCTTCGACAGCGAGCTCTCGTATCATCAAGACCCAAATACCACGGACTGGGACAATTACGTCGACCGCCTGGTCAATTCCGACGATGAGCTGGAACGCGAGCACATCCTCGCGGGCACATCTGAAAAGGGTGACTACCCCGTGCTTATTCACAGCACGATTCACGACATGCACGGACACCTGCTTGGCGATACCGGCGCGAGCAAGACGACGCTGGGAGTCGCGCCACAGGCAACTCAGCTTATTGCGCGAGCGGATTCGACGGTTGTCATCGTCGATTTGAAAGGCGATCGGGCTCTGTTTGAGACCTGTCGACGTGAGGCAGCGCGAACCAAGAAACTCCGATTCCGCTGGCTGTCTAATGAGGTCGGAAAGTCGACATTCGCCTTCAACCCGTTCCTGCAATCTCACAATCGACTACTCACCGCCGAACAACTGACTCAAGAGCTGCTGCAGGGATTATCCCTGGACTACGGCCTCGAGTATGGTGCGGGATATTTCACCGCAATGAATGAGATCGTATTGAACAACGTAGTGAAGTCGACTGGAGCCAGGTCATTTCGTGAGCTTAACCGGTGGCTGTCCGACCGTGACTGGTATGAGACGATCGGCCACGCGGAAGACTGGCGGCAGGCGCGGCATCTCGGAGCACTGGTCTCAAGGCTTGCAGCAAGCGAAGCAATCAACGTGGTTCCAGGAATGTATCCGGATCAACCCGAGGTGTACCGACAATCGATTGACGTTGCCAACTTATACGACGAGCCTCAGGTTGTGTACCTGAATCTTCGCTCGGCCGTAGAGCCAACGAATGCTCCCGCCATCGCTCGCCTGTTTCTCTGGTCGATGTTCACGGCTGCGAGCCATCAACCACAGGAGGGAAAGAGGGTTTATTTCTTCATCGATGAGGTCCAACAGATCATTAGCGATGGTATGAAGCTAATCTTTGAACAATTTCGTGATCTCGGCGGGACGATCATTGCGGCACATCAGACGGCCGGCCAACTCAATCGTCAGGGTACGGATCTTGCCGACACGATCGATTCTTGCACCGCGGTCAAACAGATCTTTCGTGCGTCCGATCTCCGGTCCCTCGAGAGACTTGAGCGACTCTCGGGCAAACGCAAGGAGGCAGTGGCGATGTGGATGCAAGCCCATGAGCGTGGCACGGGTGAATTGGCAGACCGCTATGACCCGGTATTGGCAAAGGACGGTGTAGTCCGTGTTTCTGAGCGTGAGCAAGCGAGACTTGATTCGGACGCTCTACTGTCACTCGGCGCCCGTCGCCAATCCAGCCTCATCCGATTCACGTTCGGAAGTGGATACACGCAGTTCGCGGGCGCCAGCGTTCCCATTGTGTCGCAGTTCTCGATCTCCATGGACGAGTACAAGCGACGACGTCAGCGGCCGTGGCCCGAAGCTCCAGGTGCGTTCACGATTTCTCCTCCCTCGACCGAGAAGTCCAGCCAACCGGATCCGACAATTGATTCACCGGACGAATCGGGAACCTCTGATGCTGCTGACTTCACCAGCGAATTCGAGCGACGAGGAAAGCGAGAATCAGCAAAATCTCGCGCGATTTGAGACATTCCACTCAAAGACATCGCATTGAACTTCGGCAATCAATCCAACCCCGGAGTTCTCAGACGTGTTCTTTCGAGTCCCGACAGTCGTTGGCGTGATCGCGGTCTGTGTCGCCGTAAGCATGCTGATCACGACGGTCGACAATCGAATCTTCCGGCGAGGAGAGGCGCCATCGAGCACTGGCACGACCAATCCGAGTTCGCCAGCAGCACCGGGTAGCAGTTTCACGCCCGGGAACATCGACGACCAGCACTGGGAGGCCGACCGCCTCTTAAGAAAAGCTCAAAGCGACGGTGAGGCAGCCAGTCGGCTCTTCAGTACATGGCCTGATGTCTTGGAGAGTTTAAAACAGGGTGAGGGCGCTGACGCCATTGCCGCTGATCCGCAACTCGTCGAAAAGCTCTCGTTCTTAACCCGAGACAGGCGAGCGTCCAGCGAAGAAATTCAATCGCTGAACGACCGGATTCTCGAAGTCCAAAAGCGTTTCGATGAACTGTCCAAGCACTCAACGCCGCTCTCCGCACATGAAATCGTTGAGATTCGCGAGCTGGAATTGGCTGCCGAATCGGTGCGAAGCGAATGGGATAGCGCGCATGAGCAAGCGCGAGCAGTCCAGCACCTGGCCATCAGCCGCATGATGCCCCGGCGAACCCCAACGCTCGACGAAGAACTCAAAGAGGCCAATGCTTCAGCGCTGGTGGAAGAGATTGAGCAGCGGCGTGAGATCGCTGCTCAAAGAGACGTCGAACGCAGAGCCAAAATGCGAGAGCTCGAGGCAAAAAAGCGTTTGGAGGAGGAAAGGGAGCTGGAGTTGGAACGGAGAGCCACGTCACCTGAGATCGCGAGTCTACTCGCGCCATTTCTGCATTCTCGTGACGTGCAGCCGAGGATGTCGGGCGGGTCATTGCAGCTGAGGCGGACGTTCGAAAGCATGCCGACGTCGTTGTCAGCGCTGCGCGGGATGGGAGCACTGGACAAAAGCAATGACGGACTGAAACGACTGGCGAAGGCAGGTGGAGATCGAAAACTCTCACCGCCGAGGTGGGCAGTGCACTCTCAACCTGGCAACTGGTCTCAGGCCGACAAAACGATGCTTCAGGAGGCGCAAGCGGCTCTCGTGGAGCTTGGGCCGACGTTAGTGCGGCTGGGGCGATTGTCGCCGTGAAAGTGGCGAACCCAAAACCTCGCCAGAATCGCTGACTCGGAGCAGAACACGCTTCTAGACTTATCTCAATTCAACTCTCAATCCCCATGAGATGCTTAAAGAGAGGGGACTTAGTCATTCCGAATACCTGCCCGGAATTGAAACTAGGTGGCAGACACTCGCAAATCACGTCCAGCCGGAAAGCTACAACGCGGCAAAGGACGGAGAGGATTCCCGTTAGGGATTCCCCGCGGCGTGTGTCGGCAAATGGCTCCCTCCGGAGCCATTTGCATTGAGTTCTCGATCGAGGAACGACTTGTGAATCTGGTTCGACAATTGAAAACGGAACGAGATCACGACCGAGCCTTATGGCTCAGTCAGGGAATCGCTTTGCGCGAATTCTGTCAACCAATCGTCGTGGCTGCAAGCTGCGATCAAACAGGAGGAAGGACCATGGCATTGGAAGCTAGAGGTCGTAGGTTCTGCAAGGTTACTCACACCGAGAACGGGCGAACGTTGACTCGGAGGATTCACACCATGATGGTGCAAGCGACCGATGGTCGTGTGCATCACATTGAAGGTAAGAGTCTTCCCGATTCAATCTCGCTCTACTCAGGCGTTCCCCACAGCGGCGCGCACCTGGCCGAGGTGCTGTTGAGCCCCAAGGACGCTAAAGCAGCCCCTTTGTTACCAGCCCCCGCGGGCTGGCTTTCAAAGCGGGATGCGTTTTTCGTGGTGCTGGGCATCTTCTTTTACAAGCTGATCGGATTGCTTGCTGAAGGAGCCGCCTTAGCACTTAGTTGAATCCCCACACGCGAGAGAACCATTCGGCCTGGTTCTCTCTCGCGTGTTTTTCCGTTCCACATTCCGAGAGACGTTGTCAATCTCTGGAATTGGCGAAACCTAAGTGCCGCGAATGAGCGGATGCTTGCACGGAGGTTGGCAAAGACCAGCTTCCATTTACAAATCAGCGTCCCAGCCGCGATTGAATGCTGTCGGACGCGAAATCGAAAGGAGGTGTCATGGGAAAGAAACGACCGACCCATGAAATCAAGTTAGAAAAGATCAGAGCCGCAATCTGGGCGAACGAATCGAAGCAAGGCAAGCTTTGGTTCAACGTTACGGTGACCCGGCTCTATAAGGAAGACGATCAATGGAAAGATACGTCGTCGTTTGGACGAGACGATCTTCCAATCGTCAACAAAGCAATTGACATGGCTTATGGCTGGATTTTGCGTCGCGAGCGAAAGCTCGAAATCGAACGACGCGAATCGGCAAGGCATGGAGGGTGAAGCGATGACATTTGCGAAGGTACGTGTTGAAGCCAAATTTGACGTTGGGCGAATCCTCATGACCCGAGGTGCCGCTGACACGTTGCACCAGGAAGACGTCTTTGAAGCGTTTGTGCGCCACATCGACGGTGACTGGGGCGATCTGTGCGAACAAGACTGGAACGCAAACCAAGATGCAATGGAGTTTGGAATGCGAATCTTGTCATCGTACGTCGACCGCAACAACACCAAGTTCTGGATCATCACGGAAGCGGATCGCAGCGCAACAACGATCCTACTTCCTGATGAATATTG
>JARFQX010000442.1 GCA_029287555.1 Rubripirellula sp.
CGCTAGAATTTCGTTCGATTGGTTGGTCGTTTCGCAGCGCGCCATTCGAATCGACGTTCATCCCCGACGGATTTAATTAACTGACTTTCACGATGGAGCCAGCTCCTACATGGCTACTTATAACACAAGCGACTTCCGAAAAGGACTCAAGGTTCAGATTGACGGCGAACCTTATCTGATGACGGAGATGCAGTTCGTCAAGCCCGGGAAAGGCAACGCCCTCTACAAGTGCAAGATGAAGAACCTGATTCGGGGAACCACCCTCGATCGCACGTACAAGGGGGGGGACTCTTTAGAATCGGCAGACGTCGAAACCACCGACGTCGCTTTCCTCTACCGCCAGGGCGAAGATTATGTCTTCATGCACCAACAGACGTTTGAGCAGTACGAAGTCAGCAGCGACGTCGCCGGTGACATTTGGAAGTATCTCAAGGACGGGATGGTTTGCACGATGACCCTCTACAATGGCAACCCGATCATCATTGAGCCACCTCTTCAGGTTGAACTGGAAGTGGTTGATTGTGCCCCGGGAGCCAAAGGCGATACGGCAACCAACGTGACCAAACCGGCCAAAGTGGAAACGGGGGCCGAGTTCGTCGTTCCGGGGTTCATCAAAGTCGGCAATCAAATCAAAGTCGACTCGCGAACGGGCGAGTACGTGGAACGTGTCAGCAATTGACAGCGGTCCCTGACTGGCGGGCGTTTCTCCTGACTGGCGGGCGGTTTCTCCTGACTAGCGGGCGGGTTCCTGGCGAGCGGGCGGGCATCGGGCACTTTTGTCGATGCATCCCCGGCGCTTTCGGCTGCGGACATGATTGGGCTCGATCTGCTCGGCCATCGAGGGCGAGAGATCGAACGGCCTTGCGACGGGTCTGACTCGGGTCCGCCGTAAACTTCGTGCAAATTGGATTTGATCATGGTCAACACCCTCTTTCTTCCAGAATTGCGAGAGATGTTGGCTGATGAGAATCGGGCCGAACTGGAGGAGTTCTGCGTGGCCCTCAACCCCGCGCGTACCGCGGAGTTCATGGAAGGGCTCGATGATGGCGAAGCATGGCAAGTTCTGCAGTATGCCACGCCAGAGCGACGTGCGGAGATTTTCGGCTATTTCTCCGAAGGCCGTCAGCTGTTAATGCTTCTCGGCGAGGCCCCATCGCAAATTGCCGAGTTGCTGGAAGAAATACCGGCGGACGATCGCGTCGACATGATCCAAAGGCTTCCGGAGGATCGGGTCGAGAAGATTCTTCCGCTGTTGCCAGTCGAAGATCGTCGGGACATCCAGCGTCTCCAGTCGTACCCGGAGGGCACCGCCGGCGCATTGATGACCACCGAGGTCGCGATGCTCACGCCGGAACTCACCGCTCGGCAAGCTCTCGAGGAGCTCGGCCGCCAGGCCAGCGAGTTAGAAACCATTTATTACCTCTACGTTGTCGACGAAAACCGATTGCTGCTGGGAATCGTCTCGGCGCGACAGCTCGTCTCTTCGCTGGGAAATGCAGCCAAGACCTTGGGGGAAATGATGGAATCAGATGTCGTCGTGGCAACGACGACTGAAAACCAGGAGGAGGTTGCTCAAAAGGTCGAGAAGTACAACCTGTTGGCGATACCGGTCGTCGATAGTGGTCGCCACTTGGTCGGCATCATCACGCATGACGATGTGATTGATGTGGTCCGCGAGGAATTGGCCGAGGATGCCCAGCGAATCGCGGCGGTCGAACCGCTCGAGGAAGCCTACCTGCGGATTGGCCTGATGACCCTTTCGTGGAAGCGGGGATTGTGGCTGACGATTTTGTTTTTCGCCGCCCTGCTGACAGCGTTTGCCCTGTTTCATTATGACCAGGAACTGGCCCAGTACGACTGGTTGGTCTGGTTCATCCCCCTGATCATCAGTGCTGGCGGCAACTCGGGAAGCCAGTCAGCCACTTTGGTGATCACGGCGATGACGAGCGGCGAAGTCCAATTCAAGGATTGGCCCCGCGTGATGCATCGCGAGATCATTGTCTCGTTGATGCTCGGCGGCTTTTTGGCGCTGATTGGTTACGCTGTGGCCTACTTTCTGGCACCCTCTCCCTTTGACGCTTTGGTGATACCGCTCACGCTTGTCCTGGTCATTTTCTGCGGGTGTTTCTGCGGCGGCGCGCTGCCGATCATTTTTAAACGCCTCGGTCTTGATCCGGCGATGATGAGTAACCCCTTCGTCGCAGGAATCGTTGA
This sequence comes from Rubripirellula sp., assembly GCA_029287555.1. Classification (GTDB taxonomy): domain Bacteria; phylum Planctomycetota; class Planctomycetia; order Pirellulales; family Pirellulaceae; genus Rubripirellula. The sequence goes on from JARFQX010000442.1 coordinate 2,215, forward strand.
CATTCTTGGCATCGTGATCTACATCAACATCGCCCGCTTGATCCTCGGCGGTCCGTAGTCTGCGCTCCTGCGCATCGCTCTTTCCCGATCTAAAAAAAACGGCCGACAATTTGCCGGCCGTTTTCTTGAACTGCTTGATTGATCGGTGGATCAAATCGGTGGATCAATACATGTCGTGATCGCCGCCGGTCCCAGCCTTCTTGCCCTCCTTGGGCTTTTCAGCGACCAATGCGTCGCTGGTCAGCAGCAAGGTGGCGACACTGGCCGCGTTGCTCAGAGCGGTGCGAGCGACCTTGGTGGGATCGATCACGCCCGATTTAACCAGGTCTTCGTAGTTGTCAGTCAGCGCGTTGTAGCCTTCATTTCCTTTCATGGCTGAAACTTTTTCACAGACGATCCCGCCGTCCTGTCCGGCATTTTCAGCGATCATCGTCAACGGCGCCCGGCAAGCCCGTAGCACAATGTTGTAGCCGACGACTTGGTCATCGGTCAGCTCAGCACTTGGCTTGACGGTTGTCGCAGCCCGCAGCAGGGCCACACCACCACCGGGAAGGATGCCTTCTTCGACTGCGGCACGGGTCGCGTGCAACGCGTCTTCGACACGAGCCTTCTTTTCCTTCATCTCGCTCTCGGTCGCGGCACCGACGTTGACCTTGGCAACACCACCGGCGAGCTTCGCCAATCGCTCCTCGAGTTTCTCGCGATCGTAGTCGCTGGTGCTATTTTCAATCTCGCGACGAATCTGGTCGATCCGCGCCTTGATGTCGGAGGTCTTCCCAGCACCTTCGATGACGGTCGTGTTGTCCTTATCGATGATGACCTTCTTGGCCCGGCCCAATTGCGGCAGGTCGACGCTCTCGAGCTTGATACCAAGGGCTTCGAAGATTGCCTGACCACCGGTCAAGATGGCGAT
>JARFQX010000537.1 GCA_029287555.1 Rubripirellula sp.
CCTTGAAGAAACGTTGCTCTTGATCCATCAAGGCGGGCGGACCGGCACGACGCGTGGCCGCCAGGGGACCGAAGCTCAACTTGTTCCCGTCGATCGTCGCTTTTCCCGTGTAGCGGTTGACCGAGGTATTGCCGCTGACCGTTGCGTCATCAGCGAACTCCACGGTTGTTTGGGCATTGTCGACCACCCCACGCCCGTCGATGTCTTCGACTAACCAGGCGTTTCCAAAAAGATCGATCGAGTCACCCGGCGCACTCACAGCGAATACCTTTTTCCAATCTCGTTTCATATCCACCACGGTCCAGCCTCGCTTGGCGGCAGCCTCAAAGGCGGTTGTCACTTGCCGCTCCCCTTTGGATTGGCATCGTACGCGTACTCGCGCGATCGGCGTCGGTGTGGTGAAGACGGCAGCAACGCTCAAGAGCAGTTTCATCGTGTCACCTGTGTCTTAATCAAGGTTCAAATGGATATCGTCAAATCGCTTCTTTCGGCGAATGCACGTCCATGCAGATTGCGCGGACCGGCGCGAGAGAATCTGAACCAAGGTCTCAGTCTTCGCTACCTTCCCCGTGCAGCTTCGCCAGTCTCGAATTGAGCCCCTTCAAACGAAATGCAAAGATGATCGCGGCGATACTCGATGCAATCGCGAGCACACCGAGCAATCGAACGAGGGTGAGCCCGAACAGGGCGGGCGTCGCCAACAGAGCCACACCGATCAGGACCAGCAAGACCCCATTGAGGATCAACCAGCCTTCACCCTCGATTTCTTTTCGATCCTGAATCGCCGCAAAGATCTCCATCACGCCCGAAATGATCGCAAGCACGCCGATCACACTCACCACGAGCGTCGCTGTCAGCCCGGCGACCAGAACGGGGTTGGCAAAAACAAACAAGCCCGCCAAGACCGCGAGGATACCGCGGATGATGGTCCAGAGCCGCGAGGGAACTTTCCCCACCGCCCCAGCGATAACGGCGAGAATCCCATCAAAGACCAGGAAGAATCCTGCGACTTGGGCGAACGTCGCCATCGTCATCCCCGGTCGAAACAGCGCATAGACACCGAGTACGAACAACAGGATGCCGCGGACCAGCGGAAGCCACCACAGACTTGCTAGTTCCTTTGCCAGATTTCTATTGATGGGTGGAACATTCGTATCGGACATCGGTTCGAGTCTCAGTAGGAGGAGTTGGCGATCGAAGGGAGATCGGTAAGGCCGTGATTCAGAGCGAATGGGACGCTCGCTCACCGAAGCAGTCACTCGAGGTCCTCAAGCACGATCCGCGATCTTCGGAGGTCAGGTCAGGATAAGTCATTCATCCGGATCAAAGTTCGGAAACTAGGATTACGACGAGAATGCGAAGCACCCCAACTTACGAAGCATCCTAGGTTCCGCTAGCAGCTTTTCGTCACCGCCCCTGTTCACGGCTGAATGCGAATGGGAACTTTGACGAACCCATCGTGCTAGGATCATAACGTCCTTCGTTCGATAGAACACCGGTGGGTTGCAAGACGGAGTCATCATTTGGGGGGCGATCGTGCACGCAGAGCCGTTCAACGCGAGTCGGCATCGAGGCATGAGACCGCGAACTTATCTCGGGACGGCCCGCCTCGCCTCGACCAAGTCGAGCCGGCGATCCAATTCGCCCCGAAGTCGCTCGGCGACCTCGGGCCTCCTAGCCGAGAGATCGTTCTGCTCGGAAACGTCCGTTGAAAGCTCGTACAACTCCACGTGGTCGTCTTCGGCAAATTGAATCAGTTTGTAGGATCCGCGTCGGATTGCCGACTGCGGTCTCGTTTGACTGGTAACAAAATCATCCACCCCAATGCTTGTCGGGGCAGCCGCAAAACCACGCTCCGGATGATAATAAGGAAAGTGCCAAATCAAAGTGCGATCGGGATTCCAATCGGTCTTCTGCCATGCGCCACGCACGCTGATCCCATCGATCGTCGCCCGATCCGCGGCCCCATCACCACCGGCGACGTCAACAAAAGTCGGCAGCAAGTCATATCCGATCACAGGGCTATCGTTCGTCGATCCCGCTTGAATCCTACCGGGCCATCTAGCAATCATCGGAACACGGATTCCGCCTTCATACAGATTCCACTTTGATCCGCGCAGCGGCGCGTTACTGCAGAATTCCGGGTGGCCGCCGTTGTCGGACATGAAGAATACTAGCGTGTTATCCCCTTCGCCCGATTCATCGATGGCATCCAGGATCGTGCCGACATGATGATCGAGTGTTTCAACGAAAGCGGCGTACTCGATTCGCTTCTCTCGATTGGGTGAATCAGGGGGAACCCTTTCCTCGTATTGGTCGACCAACCAGCGGCACCGATTCTTCACGGGCGTGTGTACGTAGAAGGACGAGGCCATTAAGAAGTACGGCTGGCGGGACCCGGCCTGTCGTTGAATGAATTCCGCTGTCCGTCCGATCATGCTGTCGGATGGAAATTCCCCTTCGGATAAATCGGCCGGCGTTCGTCCTTTCTGCCACGCGTAAGGATGGTCGCCAAAGTCTTCTTCAGCGAATTCAAAGCCTTGTTGCCGCGGTCCATATTCAGGATGCCACGCGAGATACCTTCTTTTGTAGTGCTGATTCACGTGCCATTTTCCGAAGAAGGCTGTCTTGTACCCGAGAGGCTTCAAACCCTCAGGAATCGTTATTTCCTTCGTCGGAAGATTGAGCGTGAGCGGTGGTGATTGAAGCGGAACATCGCCTTCAGTCTTCTGAAAACCCGGTTCGTTTTTGGTGACAAACTCAAACTGCAGGCGCGCCGGTGTCTTGCCCGTCAGGATACTCGCCCGCGACGCCGAACAAATCGGTGCCGGTGAGTACCCATGCGTGAACCTCAGTCCTTCCGCGGCCAGTTTGTCGATGTTGGGCGTGCGGTGATAGGGATGTCCATAACACCCCAAGTCCGACCAAGCAAGATCGTCAACGAGTAGGAAAACGATGTTGGGCGGATCGTTCGCACGGGCATCACCTATCAACGAGAAGACAATCGTCGTGAGCAGGCAGGTTTGAATCGGGCGGATCATCGCGGTCGTTCCTGGTTGATAGTGGACTCGTCGTCTCAATTACCAAATCCTCGCGATGAGTGTCGGCGAAGCGACGGCGTACGGGCACGAGCACGAAACATGCACCGAGGGAAGCTGCGCCTTGGCTCATCGTTGCGATCCTATCGAGCTAGCACCGGCTTACGATCCAGGCGCGTACATCGACCGGCTCGGCAAACAAAAGGTGGGGTGAACCACTCAATCGGAACCCTCGCGAATCGCCCATGGTATTGGTTCTTTCGGTGTAGCTCGCCGGTGAGAGCGTCCACGGTGGATGGTCAATCTCGCCGCGGTAGACGCGTCCATTTCGGTCGGCACTGTACAGGCAGTATCGAGCGGTGAGCCAGTGTTCGAGCGATCCCGGCCGGGCATGAAAACGATCGCCGTCGGGTTGATAGGTGGCATCGAACCGGGCAGGCGGCTCCCCTCGGTGAGTTCGCTCGCTTCGGTAGTTCAAGCCACCCGCTTCATCCATCTGCATCGACATCGTCGCATCCATGTAGGGAAGATTGAATGTGGCGCGGGCAACTCGAACGGCAATTCGGCTTTCCGCGTCGAGCGAGAAGAACCACACTCCCGGTTTCTCATCGGCGGTCACGTAGGTGCGAACGTTTAGCTCCAAGAACTGACTCAATCGGGGCAGTGGCGGGCAGAATCGTGGCGATACCCTTGACATCAGAAATGGGACAACTCCTACCCAAGCCACGCCGTCTCGAGTGTCGAGCTTTAAACCCTCGGGCAACAGCGGAGCGATCCGATCAGGATCGACGGGCCAATGCGCAAAGAGCAACTCGGACCACGTCATCCGCATCACCCAAGGTTGTCTCGGCAGAGGCCAAGTGCGATCGGTCGGTTCGGGGCTTTCCACGTTCATCGCTCCCATGGTGCTCGGAATACTGGGCCGAGGCATTGACCCGTGACGGGCAGTCCCTTAACTATCCACACATGTGCAACCGCATCGATCACCACCAATGGTAGACTGAAGTGAATCAGCTTGCGATGATCCGTGGACACAGTCAATTGATGTTCGGATTTTTCTGATTTTCATCCTACCCGGAGCCGATTGATGAGACGGACCGTAATGATGCCCCAAAAGCCAAGCCTTCTGATACCCACTTTTATTTTGATGCTGGTGCTGGGGGGCGGTCGATGTGGCGTCGGCATGTGCAAAGAATCCGATCCGCCGAACGTCTTGTTCATCTCAATCGATGACTTGAATGACTGGGTTGGTTGCCTGAGTCGTGACGACGGTGCAACGGGACACCCGCAAGCTCAGACCCCGAACATTGACGGGCTAGCCAGCTCGGGCGTGAACTTTACGAATGCCCACTGCCAGGCTCCGATCTGCAATCCATCACGCGTGAGTCTGATTCTCGGCAAACTGCCTTCCACGACCGGGATGTATTTCTTAGGACCAAACTTTCGATCCGTTTCGCCGACGCGAGAGGACGAAACCATGTTTCAGACCTTTCGGAAGTCGGGTTACTACGTGACGACCATGGGAAAGATTTTTCATGGTCGTGCGGATCCAGATTCGTTTGACCACGTTGAACCGACGCGCGGATGGCGAAGAGGTTCCGAGAAGATTCGCTATCGCGTGCCCGGCACGAATCCTCTTTGGGACTGGGGGGAGGTTCCCGTTCCCGATAATCAACAGCGAGACTATCACACAGCGAAATGGGGTTCGGATCAGTTACCGCATTTGGCAAGCGGGGACCAACCGTTCTTTCTCGCCCTCGGCTTTTATTTACCTCACGTGCCCATTTATGCGTCAAAACGCTGGATGGACATGCACCCACTGGATCAATTGGAAACGCCCCGCATTCTAAATTCGGATCGGGACGACATTCCCGACGTGGCGGCGCAGCTGACCCTCAATCCGACAGCGCCTCGTCACTCCTGGATGGTGCAACACGATGAGGCACGGCACGCGGTGCGCGCCTACCTGGCGGCGATCAGTTTTGTGGATTCATTGGTGGGGATGGTGCTGGAGAGTCTGCGGAAGAGTTCTGCCAGTGAAAACACTGTGGTTGTGCTGTGGAGTGATCACGGATTCCATTTGGGAGAGAAACTGCGATGGGCAAAGCGAACGCTCTGGGAGGAGTCGACGCGAGTCCCGCTAATCATTGCCGGGCCGGGCATTGAATCGGGTTTGGTTTGCGACGAACCGGTTGGATTGATCGACGTCTTCCCCACACTGTTAGATCTTTGTGGCCTGCCCCCTCGAAGTGACCTGGATGGCTTTCGCCTGACTCGACTGCTTCAGGGAAGAACCACCGATTCGAGCAATGGTTGGCCAAGAAAGGGGATCGTCACCACATTTGGCCCGAATCATCATTCAATTCGTTCACGCAACTTTCGTTACACGCGTTACGCCGACGGTAGCGAAGAATTATACGATCATCGGATTGATCCTCACGAGTGGAAGAACTTGGCGGGAGACGGGAGATTTGCGAGTGTGATCAACGAGCATCGAAAATGGTTGCCCCAACAGAATGCAGAGCCAGTGCCGAACAGCTCAGGAGCCGATTCACCGCTGTTTCCGGATTCGCCAAAGAACGAGCGCCGCCGAAGACCTCGCGAAGGAAACGCGAGATAGAGAGAAGTAGCCACGAAGGAACACGAA
>JARFQX010000538.1 GCA_029287555.1 Rubripirellula sp.
CTGAAGATGGATTGGTCACACGGGCACAATGCCACGATTCACAATGGCATCAGCCGGATTGGCTTTTACACCGGAGGCCACAAGGCCCGGTTCCGAGACGAGGATTTGGCTGATCGTTGGGTCAAAGAATCCGAGGAGTGGATCGAAGCGAATCTGGATGCTCCCTTTTTCCTGTTCTTCTCCTCTCACGACCTGCACGTTCCACGAATGGTTCACGAAAGGTTCCAAGGCGCGACATCGCTGGGACCACGTGGGGATGCAATCGTTGAGCTCGACTGGTGCGTTGGTCAAATCCTCGATGCGCTCGATCGCATGAACCTATCCGAGAACACGCTGGTCGTCTTCTGCAGCGACAACGGGCCGGTTCTCGACGACGGCTACAAGGACGACGCGATCGAGAAGATTGGCGACCACAAGGCGGCCGGTCTTTACCGCGGCGGCAAATACAACGTGTATGAGGGTGGCACGCGAACGCCTTTCATCACCCGCTGGCCGGGACGGATTCCGGCGGGTGAATCCGACCAAGTGGTTTGCACAATCGACTTGCCCGCAAGTTGCGCCTCGATTGCCGGGGTCGATCTGCCTCCGGACGGTTGCCTCGACAGCTTTGACGTCTCCGACGCGCTGCTGGGCAAGCCCGGCGCAAAGGGACGTGATCATCTTGTCCAGCAGGACAACGGGCGGGGCGGGAACTATGGCCTTCGAGTTGGAAACTGGAAACTGCTGCGTCACGATTCCAAGCGGACGTCCAACACCGAACTGCGACTTCAGCGCAGGCCGATCGATGAATTCCTGCTCTACGATCTGAGCAGCGATCCCGGGGAAAGAACGAACGTAATCGATCAACACCCCAAGATCGCGGCCCGCATGAAACAGCGACTTGCGAAGATCATCGAGGCCGGCCGCAGCCGACCGTGATATGCCAAAGTGAAGCGGGCGAAGGAAGACGATCGAAAGCCTCCGCCCTTCCGCCTACGATTAGTCAAGCGAGCGGATGCGGATGTTCTTGAACTCCGTCCACATCGGATTCCCGCCGTGTAATTGCAAGGCAAGGATGCCTTCGCTCAACGCCAATTCGGGATGGTTGTCGGTGAAGTCCATCACCAGACGCCCGTTTAGGTAATGCTGGATGTGATTTCCCTTGGCGATAATCACGACGTCATTCCACTCATCGACCTTCATTAGCTCCTTGAACTCTTCCTGGGAAATCAGGTCGTCACGGAGCACCTTCTTTCCATCAGCGTTCCAGACAGCTTGCTCTGCGACCATGCAAATACGACCGCGCTTTCCCTTTTCGTCGTAGATGAAACAGGGAACATTGGGGAAGTCCTCTTCGTTTCGAATTTCGTGCTGATAGCCACCGACGACCCACTTATTCCTGGCCTGATTTCCCGAGGTGATGTGGCGGGATCGATACTGGATGCCTGAGTTGTTGCTCGCGGTGCAACGGAAGGAAAGGCGAAGTTCAAAGTCTTTCAGTACGCCGTCCTTCCAGATCAGGAAGGTGTTTCCCTTGGACGGGTTCTCCGGCGTGGTCTCACCGTGTATGACGCCATCGCGTACGGACCACATCGTCGGGTCGCCGTCCCAACCGCTGAGGTCCTTGCCATTAAAGATCACCTCCATGTCGGACGCCTCGGGTGGCGCCGTCATGACAAGATCTTGGGCCGCGACAAAACTGGTCACCGAAATCAAGGTCGCCGTTGTCAGTAATCGAATCATGCAGGAAACTCCTGGATCAAAACGTTAGAGAGGTTTGTCAAACACTGGGAAAGTCGCAGCAGTATGACTCACCGACCTGTCCGACTCAAACGGACCGTTACCGGCGTCTTCAGGCCGGGGGAAAATGGTTCAAAGATCCAAGACTTCGAGTCCCTGGCGGAAGACAACATCGACGGGAATTCCCTTTTCCTCGAGGCGATCGAGTTCCGCTTGTAGCTGCCCATCGATCACGCCCATTTCGTCCACCAGGCGGGCCGCTGCCTCGTAGTCACCATCCCCTTGCAGGCGGAGCAACTTCGCCGAGAGCGCTTCGGCAGCCTCTCGAAAGCGATCCACATTGACCCGGTACTTGCCATCCTCCTGGCGGTCGAACGCCCCGTATTGGCGAAAGAAATTGAAGCGGATCATGTTGGCTTTGCCGTGGGCGCTGGCGGCACCAAACCGGACGCTGCGGAAGATCCCGGCCATGAACGTCACATAGAAATTGAGCAAATCGGCCTCGAGTTCGCCATCTCGGTGCAACTGCTGGATCATGTGCAGCCCCAGAATGTCAGCCTTGCCCTCCTCGATGGCACCGGCGTGCTCGCGCAGGGCGGCTCGGACGCTCCCTCGACCGTCAATCGTGTTCTTGATGCCCAATCCGTGCGCGACTTCGTGGAACATGGTGTTGCTGAAGAAGGCATCAAAGGTCACGTGTTGACGCTGGTCCGCCGCGATCAGTTCGTCTGCAATCGGCAACAAGATTTTATCGAATTTCGCGCGCATCGCATTCTTCAGCTGCAATCGCCGTGTTCCCTTCTTTAGTTGAACCTGCTCATCGTTGGGAAGATTGATGGCGATCGTCTTGGAGCCCGCATTGCAGTCACCGGCGTAGTAGATCACGTCGTAAGCGTTTAGCTCCGTATCGCTTCCCGGCTTCTCTTGCTTGTAACGATCCGGTACTGGGTGTGTTGCTTGCAGCTGTGGCAGAAAGTCTGCATAGCGGGCCAGACGCTTGCTCCAATCCTTGTCCTTCAACAGCACGAAACACTCGTGCGCGGTCTTGTAACCATACAGCTTGTCCTCGTAATTCTCGATCGGACCGATCACCACATCGATGGTGTTATCCTTCATCTCCAACCAGGCCAAGTCGCTCGGTTGGTAGTCGTCGGTCAGCAAGGCCTCGGCGCGAAGCTTCAAGTAACGGGACAGCCCGGCATCCTCGGACATGTCCGCCGCCCGGACCAGCAACTTCGCCGCACGCTTCATCGCGTCGGCAAACTGCACTCGATAAGGAACGACCGTCAAGGAACCGTCCGGCCTGCGGCGAATGAACGTGTAAAGACCGTCTTTACCAGTCAACTCGGCGCGCTCGAATTCGTCCTTGGACATGTCCGTCGGATAGAAATTGGCACCGGGCGGTTTGCCGGCGAAACCTGGCACGACGGGACGATTCCCATCCAAGCGGTCCCAGGGGCCGTAGTTGATCTCGGCAAACCGCCGAAGGTCCGAATCGCTAATCGAGCCGAGCAGTTGATCACGATTGCCGTAGGCTTCGTACCAAAAACAATCATCCATGATCTTGGCGGCTTCGATCAGCAGCGGGATCATCTTTCGATCGCTCGCTGACAACTTGGAAACGTCCATTGTCAACTCGACCGCGACGTACTGACCAAGTCGCTTGTCAACGTCGATCGGATCTTGGGCACTCACGGCGGCAACGCCCGAGATTGGCGTGGCGAGCAATATCGCAAGCCGGATGATCAGAATGGATGGCAGCCGTCTCATGTCGCGTCGCTTTCGAGATCGAGGTTCGTCTGGACTAGTCGAACAAGATCGCAGCGCCGACGCAGAAATGCCAGTCTGGAACTGACGGAGGTCGTCGGGAATCTTGGAACGGCACTAGTCCTCGAGGCTACCCGAAAGAAGCAGGCCGGCAATCTCGATTTCGGCCAGGCGAACGGATTCCAACGCATCGAGATAGGCAAGCTGATTGTTCGCGAATGTTCGCTGTACCGCCAACAGATTGATGAAGCTGACCTCGCCCTGCTCAAAGGATTGACGGGTCAACTCCAGGGTTTGGGCCGCCCTGGGCAGAATG
>JARFQX010000581.1 GCA_029287555.1 Rubripirellula sp.
CTTCGCAAGATCATCACCGGTCTGGTGCTGTTTCTTCTCGTTTGCCTCTTGGCCGTTGTCGGCTATGTCTCGGCCGGATGGACGATCAGCGATGCCGTTTACATGGTAATCATCACGATCTTTGGTGTCGGTTATGGCGAGGTCCAACCGATCCAATCACCGGCGCTGCGGATGTTGACAATCCTGGTCATCGTCGCTGGCTATGGTGCGGTGATCTACACGGTCGGGGGCTGCGTGCAGATGTTGATCGATGGGGAACTCAACCGAGCATTGGGAGTTAGACGGATGACCAAGGGGATCGAACAGCTTCGCGGCCACACGATCGTTTGCGGCATTGGCCGACTGGGATCGATTCTCGCCCGTGAGCTTTACGATGCGGGCAAGCCATTTGTGGCGATCGATGGCGACCGAAATCGAGTCCAAGATGCCGAGGAGCGTGGTTACTTGGTCATTCATGGCGACGCGACCGAGGAACATATCCTGCAGCAGGCTGGAATCCGACACGCGTCGACCGTGGCAACGGTGTTGTCCCAGGACGCGACCAATGTGTTCGTCACGGTGACCGCGCGCGAGATGAATCCGAACGTCACGATCATCGCCCGTGGTGAGAATCCGCGCACCGAGAAAAAACTTCTCGGGTGCGGGGCGAACCGGGTGGTGCTGCCCACGGCGATCGGCGCGAAGAAGCTTGCCCAGTTGATCACACGTCCAACCGCCGAGAACATGCTCGAGCAGATCCAGGATCAGAGCAGCATGATCGATGATTTGCGACAGATCGGCCTGGAATTTGACGAGTTGATTGTCCAGCCAGGATCGCTGCTCGTGGACCACGCGATCAGCGAAATTGAGATTCGCAGCAACCACGGCTTCCTGATCGTCGGGATCCGGCACGTCGATGGAACGAATGAAATTCACCCTGAACCTCGCACTCGGCTCTCCGCCGGCGACGTCGTTGTCGTGCTCGGTCACAAGGATGACATTCCCGAATTGGCCACACGCTTTTCTGCCAAACGCAATAAGATCACCTACCGCGGCGCCACAATGGAACAGTGAGGCCGGCACCGGACGACCCAGTTGTCGACTTCACAACGTGTCGCTTCCGCAGATCATCCCGGCGATTAAATGGAGGCATTTTATCTCCTATCGCTCTCTTTCTCTTTCTCGTGCTCGTGCTCGTGCTCGTGCTCAGCGAAGCGGTACTCGTAATCGAAGGGATCGTCAAGAACCGCGCCAATCGATTCGCTAGTCGAGCACGAGCACCGTCGCAAGCGACTGAGCACGAGCACGAGCACGAGCACGTGGAGTTTCGCGGAGTTCCAGAATCGTGCACGCTTATCTACTGGCGGACAGGGATGCGCGAGGCAGCGGCGAGCTGATCCGCCATCGCTTAACATGATGGCACCCAGCTTCCGCAAACCATATCTCGAATCCTGAGGTGATGCCTTGATACGCTTCGTCGCTCCACTAATCGGCTCCCTGTTGGTTTTAGCGGTGACGGGTCGGGCTCAGTCGCCGGCATACAACGTGTTGTTCATCATTTCGGATGATTTGACCGCGACGGCTCTGTCGTGTTACGGCAATCAAGTCTGCAGGACCCCAAACATCGACGCGATCGCCGACCGCGGGACGCGATTTACGCGAGCCTATTGCCAGGGCACGTATTGTGGTCCGTCGCGGGCTTCCTTCATGTCAGGCTACTATCCGCACGCAACAGGCGTTCTGGGCTACAAGAACCCGCGTCCTCAGATCGGGGACCGACCGACGTGGTCGGAGCATTTCAAGGATCATGGCTATTATGCGGCTCGCGTCAGCAAGATCTTTCACATGGGCGTACCCGGAGGGATCGAAGCCGGCGGTGACGGAGCCGATGACGAGCGGTCGTGGAGCGAGCGATTCAACAGCCCCGGGCCTGAATGGAAAGCAGCCGGGGACGGTGAAACACTCGAGAACAATCCCGATGGCACCAAGCCGGTCGTTGGCGGGAATACGTTTGTGGTGGTGGAAGCCGACGGGGACGACTTGGTTCATTCCGACGGGAAGACGGCCGCGAAGGCAGTGGAATTGATCCACCAACACAAGGATGAGCCGTTTTGGTTGGGAGTCGGTTTCGTTCGGCCGCACGTTCCCTTTGTGGCGCCGCGCGACTACTTCGAACCGTTCCTGCCCTATTCCAAAATGGTGCTGCCGAAGAAGTTGCCCGGGGATTGGGATGACATTCCCAAGCCGGGAATCAATTACAAGACCAGCCGTAACATGAAGATGGATATCCGCCGCCAGAAGAAAGCGGTGGGGGGCTACTATGCCTCGGTTGCCTTCATGGATGCCCAGGTTGGCAAGGTGATGGGAGCTCTCCGCGATGCAGGGCTCGAGGATCGCACGATCGTGATCTTTACCAGCGACCACGGCTATCATCTCGGCGAACACGATTTTTGGGCGAAGGTGTCACTTCGCGATGAGTCGGCCGGCGTTCCGTTGATCATTTCCGTTCCCGGAAAGCAACCGGCGGTTTGTCACAGCTTTGTCGAATTGCTCGACCTTTATCCGACCGTCTCCAAGCTTTGCGGGCTCGAACCCCCAGCCCATCTCCAGGGAAAGGACATCAGCGAGATGCTGGACGACCCACGGGCCGAGGTGCGTCAAGCGGCATTCAGCGTCGCACCTTCGCGGAAAGGACTTTTGTTGCGTGACGAGCGATGGGCGTACATTCAATACAACGAAGATGCTTCGGGCGGCATGGAACTGTTCGACATGCGAGAGGACCCGCAGCAGTTTCACAACCTCGCCGATTCACCCGAACATCAATCAACGGTCAAGCGGATGCGCAAAGCCCTGGCCGCGAAACTCGCCGAGGTGCGGGACAACGATCTGTAGCAAATCTCGCGGACCGTTCCGCGATTGTAGCGGAACGATTCACGCAAAGATCGCCGATCAAGCGTCTCGATAAGGGTGCGCTATGATGAACGGCAAATCGTTCTCGTTCTTGTTCTCGTTCTCGTGCTCAGACGCTTGCGACGGTGCTTGTGCTCGTAATCGAATCGACTTGACTTGACTTGACGCGGTGTTTACGCCCAATCGATTGCGAGCACCGCTTCGCTGAGCGCGAGCACGATTCAAGCAACCATGCCACAATTGCGAACGGATATATAGTATGGGGACTTTCTCGCCCAACGCCAACTTCCCCGTTCCAAGTCGGCAGGGAGAAAGCAACTTTCGCGCGGAGGCGCAAGAGACGCGGCGTTGCATTGAAAAGCAACTAGCGGGGATAAGGTTCTTCGCCCTCGACGATGAGGTACCGCCGGTCCGCCTCCAGGCCCTGGAATTCCTGAGTATTTCCTGACGGCCAATCGATCCGGAGGCTTTCAACTCGATTCGCATCCCCTATTCCAAAATGGACAACCGATTCGTTGCTGCACATGTAGCCGTCTCCGCCGGTCCGCCACCGCGTCCAAGCTTCTTCGCCCGCTTTGACTACCAATCGCGACCCGATCGCATCGCGTTCGCTGCTGGTGCCCACCAATTCGATCTGCAACCAGTGCTTCGCGTTGGATCGGTTCCTGAGAATTCCAATCGGTTGGTCGAGGTGGTTGGTGACGACATCCATGCGTCCGTCGCGATCGACATCGAATAAGGCGAGCGTACGGCCGAGATGCTCGCGTTGCCAATACCCGCCCGCTTCGTCACGGTCCTGCAGCGCAAAGCCCGCCGGTGAGCCGCGAAACAGTTGGGATCTCATTCGAAAAGGAATGCCCGCGTAGGTGGCGTCGTAGATGTGGCCGTTGCTAATGGCGAGATCCAACCATCCATCGTGGTCAAAATCGGCCGCCTGGCACCCAAAACCGAGTACATCCTTCGTCGGCCCGGCCAATCCGTACTTCAACGCCTGGTCAAGGAAAATTCCCGAAGCGGATTGCAGGAACAAGTTGACCGGTTCGTTGTGGAAATTGGTAATCACGAGATCGAGCAAGCCGTTGCGGTCGAAATCGCCAGAGGCAATCCCCATGCAAGCCTGACTGATCCCCGAACTTCCGATGGCGCATCCGCTGATCGCCGCCGCCTCTCGGAGCCGATAGAGCGTTGGGCTCTCGTCACTCGCCGGGGCGCTCTTCCAGTAATGATTGACGTCGCCGTCATTGGAAATGAATAGGTCGTTTCCGGCTCGGCCATCAAAGTTCGCAATCACGGCGCCGAATCCATAGTTCGGTCGTTCGGCAAGACGCTCTGCCCCTTCCCATCGTTCGAATGTCCCGTCACCAACGTTGCGAAAGATCCGGTCGACCGCCGCCCGAAACCGCTGCGGTGTGCAATCGAGTTGTTTTCCACGGCACTTTCTCTCGAACACCAAGGGGTCATCGACGTAGTTGATTTCGACGATGTCGGGTAAATCATCGCCGTCAAGGTCGCCCGCTGCGAGCGACGAGGTCCAGAAACCGGCATCGTCTACCCACCGATCGTTTGTTTTTCGAAACGTTCCATCACCTTGATTGAGGTACAACTCGTTGCGTCCGATGTTGGCAATCAGTAGGTCGATGAAACCATCTTGATTGATGTCCGCGGCGCAGACTCCCTGGCCGTAACCGCCGTCGTCACTCGATGAAGGAGCCGAAACGTCGCCGAATTCGATCCCACCGTCCCCGGCGTGGGTCAATCCAAGCTCGCTGCTGTCGGAATCGGTGAACTGGCGAAAGAGTTGATTCGCTTGACTACTGCCCGGACGGTTCGGGTCGCCGCCCGATTGCACGACATACAAATCACAACGACCGTCACGATCGTAATCGAGTGCAGCCAGGCCTCCTCCATTGGCTTGGTGAAGATAAAAATCGACTTCGTCGAGCGGATAGTCGCTGACGAAGGTCGTGCTCACACCGAGCCTCTTGGCGACCTCATCAAA
>JARFQX010000610.1 GCA_029287555.1 Rubripirellula sp.
GTGTTTCACAGCCTTGCGACTTTGCTGTTTGTGATTCTGCAATGGGTTGCATTCGTGATGCATGCAATGGGGCGATCGGTCGCGTGGAGGGGACGGACAGAAACGTAGGGCGAAGACAAGAGGCTAAAAGCGAGAAGCGAGAAGCGAGAAGCGAGTGGCGAGTGGCGAGGGGCGAGTGGCGAGTGGCGAGGGGCGAGGGGCGAGGGGCTGGTAGCGTAAAAAAAACTTGGCTGGATCGTGTTGCCGGACTCCGCTACAAGAGTTGCCTTGGACTTGGCCCTGCGAGGTGTCCCACCTCGGCGGGTCGAATCTCGCCGTTTAGCATTTTTGCCCAGTCACGGACGACCGGCAGCAGATGAAGAATTTTAGCCGAGTATTGAGAATCGCCGCGCGGAAGCGTTGGTCATTGGCGGGAATTGTGCTCAGCTCCCTGGTGATCGCGGTGTTGTGGGGTGCCAATATCGGCACGCTCTATCCCCTTGTGGAAGTGGTTTTCAAGGGCGAGAGCGTCCCCCAGTATGCGGCGAAGAAGATTAGCGAGAACGATGCTGAGCTGGCGCGAATCGGTCAGGAACTCGACAGCTTGAAGGCCCGTTTGCGAGATTCCGAGGGTGAGTCTCGGCGACAACTGGAATTGAAAATCGAGTCGGCCCAGGCGCGGCAGGAAGTCATTTCCGATTCCGTCTACTACCTGAAGAAACTGCAACCGACGATTAATCGGTACGCGCCGGACGGGCCTTATGCCACGTTGGTCCTGATCGTGATCTTCTTGACCGGCGGAACGGCACTTAAGTTGGTTGCACTGACGGTCAACCTGATGCTGGTTCAATATGTCGCCGAGAAGGTGTCGCTCGAGTTGCGCGCCGTGTTTTTCCGCAAGGCATTGACGCTCGACTTGGATTCCTTCGGGGAAAATGGTTCCGCCGATCTGACCTCTCGCCTGACCAACGATATCGCTCACGTCTCCGCCGGATTGACGGTCTTGCTTGGTCGCGTGATTCGCGAACCGCTCAAGATGATTGTCTGTTTGGGCGGGGCGATGTTCGTCTGCCCCAGATTGTTGCTGTTGGTGATGGTCGTCACGCCGCTGCTCGGTTTTGTGATGACTCAACTGAGTCGGTCGATTCGCCGAGCGAGCCGCCGAGCGATGGAAGAGATGAGCCAATTGTATGGTCTCTTGAACGACGCGTTTGCCGGCATCCGTGTGGTCAAGGCGTTCAGCACCCAGGCATTTGAGCGGGCCAAATTCCAGCATGGTGCACAAGGTTTCTATCGCAAGTCGATGAAGGTCGCGTTCTACAACACACTGGCCCGCAGCAGCAGCGAAATGCTTGGGATCGCGACGGTTGGTTTGGCGATCCTGGCCGGCGGTTACATGGTCGTCAACAAGCAGACGCATTTGCTGGGACTCAAAATGACCGATCAACCTTTGAACGTCGGACAGGTCTTGATGTTCTTTGGTTTCCTGATCGGAGCCTCCGACCCCGCCAAGAAGTTGTCCGAGGTTTGGAGCGGTCTGCAACGCGGTATTGCTGCGACGACGCGCGTCTTCGAGGTGATTGATCAGCCGGTTCGAGTGATCGATCCCGTTCGTCCGAAAACGACTCCCCGACCCCACCAGGAAATCAGTTTCCGGGACGTCGTCTACCAGTATCCATCCGGTCCAACCGTTCTTCGCGGAATCAACTTGAAGATCGGCCAGAAGGAAACGGTCGCGATTGTTGGTCCCAACGGTAGCGGGAAAAGTACGCTGGTCAGTCTGTTGTGTCGATTCGATGACCCCCAATCGGGAACGGTGTGCTTGGACAATATCTCGCTCAACGAGATGCGCAAACGCGATTTGCGCAAACGGATCGCCTTGGTGACGCAGCGCACGATTCTTTTTGATGATTCCATCGAGAACAATATTCGCTATGGAACGCCCGGCGCCGACCGTGACGCGGTGATTCGGGCAGCAAAGCTTGCCTTCGCTGACGAATTCATTCGACGCAAGACGCCCGACGGGTACGAGACAATGCTGGGAAGCGGCGGCATGAGGCTTTCAGGCGGTCAGATGCAGCGGATCGCTCTGGCCCGAGCCTTTCTGCGCAATCCCGATATCCTGGTTTTGGACGAGGCGACCAGTCAGATTGACCTCGAAAGCGAGCAACTGATTCATCAAGCACTCTCAAACTTCCTCATCAATCGAACCGGTGTGATGATCACCCATCGTCCGTCGAGTCTCGTCATGGCCGATCGCGTGATTGTGATCGAAGCGGGGCTGGTTGCTGACAGCGGGACCCATGGCGAGTTGATTGGACGCAATCGTTTCTATCAAAGTCTTTGCGGTGGGGATCTCAGGAAGAGTGCCTGAGCAGCGAACGACACAGGAAACCAAGGGCCAGGAACGCACCGGTGGATCGAATCATGAACAAGAATGGCGCGGCGAACGTGATCCAAGTGATTACCTCCTATCCGGCTCGGATGGCGGTTTACGGAGGCATCGTTTTGTTGGTGTTTCAGGGGATCTACCTGTTGCTGCAACGCTTTGAGGCAGCATGGCTGGTTGCCGAAAATGGACCGTTAGAGCTCGCGCAGGTCGCTTGCCTGGTGTTGGCCGCGCCAGTGATCGCTCTGGCGGCCAAATGGACTCCGGTCGGCCGAGCCGTTCTGGTTGCCGCCGCGGCGGCAACGATCTATGCCGCGGCGCGCGAGAGTGATCAATGGTTCGAGTCCGTCTTCTTTGAAGATGCCTACAAAGTGCTGGTCGGACTTCCCGCCGCCTTGTTGGTGATGATCGCGGCTTATCGGGACCGAGAGCGGATCATTTTTGAGACGATGCATATCGCCCGTTATCCCGGCGCGACGATGTTTACCATCGCCGGAATCTACCTCTGTTTCTTCTGTCAAATGTTTGACCGCCCCCTGTTTTGGATCGACAGCGGCTCCGACGCGGGCGTCGGGGTGCAAAAAACGCTCGTCGAGGAATGCTCCGAACTGTTCGCTTACCTGTTGATTGCTTTTTCCAGCGTAGAGGCAGCGATCTCGGCCTTCGAGGACCGCGCGAAGCTCAAC